>JBATTD010000368.1:0-7356 GCA_049670345.1 Ignavibacteriaceae bacterium | reverse complement strand
TTCCAAGCCTGTTAAAACAATTGATCCTTTTTAAAATTTCTATCAACTCAGGTAATGAGTATTGCACAGCACTGCACGGACATAACGCTTTAAATCTTGATCCCACCCTGAGCTATGATGATTTAATAAACCTGTCTGAAGGGAAATCCAGCACCAAACTTCCCGCTTCTTTTCAAGTTGCCATTGATATTGTGACACAGGCTGCTTTAAAACCCAAAAGTGTTGCAGATGAGGATTTCGATTTTGAAGACCAACTCCGGGATGAGGGATTTTCGGAACGTGAAATAGATGAGCTTATGGCGCAGTCTTATTTTGCCGTAATGATGAACACATTCGTCGATTCAATTGATGTTCCCTGGGAAACTCCTTTTCCACCAGAAGTAGCAAAAACTAGTTAATATTTGATCATCGCTAAAGGCTTTCAAAGTGACAGTTAAAAACTATATGGTAAATAAATGCCGATAGAAGAAGATCTTTCAAGATTAACGCGATACGAGGCCATATTTGAGGTGTCGAGTGAAATTAATAAATCTGATGAAATTGAACAGGCGGCTGAGTTACTAGCCCGTCGGCTTAAATTTGTGGCAGACGTTTTTTCATGGCGCTACTTGGCTGTAGAGAGTAAAAGTATAGTCTCTTCAAACAGTGAAAAGAATGTTATAGTTATCGATGGGTATCGTGGCCAATCGACGGCTGCTTACATTCTTTTAGAGGACTTATCGAAAGTTGAATCTAAATTGTGGGTTGAACGAAAAGTCATTTTTCTGGAAGGTGAAATTCTTTTAGAAGCAAAAGAATATTTACCTGAGCAATTTCAAAAAGATGACATAAGTCAACTTTTTGTCTGTCCCCATCTGAGCGGCGGGGAAATTAGGAGCTTGTTTATTTTTAGTAAACGAAGACAACCGTTTAATGAATTAGATGTAAAATTTATAACCTTAGCTGCCCATTTTTTTCATGAAAAAGTGCACATGTTGTGGGAGCAAAAAAGATTACGGGACCTGGAAAAAGCCTACTTACAACAAGAGATTATGATGCGCCAAAATGAAAAGTTGGCAACTTTGGGTAAACTGAGCGCGGGAATAGCACATGAACTCAATAATCCTGCCTCTGCAGCACTACGCGGTTCTGAACACCTGAAAGCAAGTTTAATTGACCTCGAAAATAATCAATTTAATCTGGGAAAAATAAATCTGTCAGATACTCAGCTAGAAAAATTGAAAAATCTAAACGAAAAGATACATAAAAAATCTAAACAACCGGTAGCGTTAGATCCTTTGATTCGCAGCGATCTTGAAAATGAAATTGAATTATGGTTTGAAGACAAGGGAATTGATATCAACTGGGAATTAACATCAACACTTGTAAATATTGGCTTTAGTAAAGAAGAACTTTCGGAACTCGCTGATAATTTTTCTATTGAACATTTAACTATTGTATTGTCATCCCTTGGCAGTAATTTCACTACACACAATTTAACCGAGGAAATCAGGCAAAGTGCAGGACGCATTACTCAAATTGTAAAAGGTTTAAAGTCTTATACTTATCTTGACCAGGCACCAAATCAATCTGTGGATATTCATGAAGGGTTGGATGATACTTTAGTTATGCTTAGAAGCCAGATAAAAAAAGGTATTATGGTTGAGCGGGAGTATTCTAAAAGTCTTCCACGGATTGAGGCCTACGGCAGTGAATTGAACCAGGTCTGGACAAACATTTTAGACAATGCTATAGATGCAATGAATGGTATAGGCAAGATTACAATAAAAACATACAAAAAGGATGAATGGTTAGTTGTTGAATTAAATGATTCAGGGCCGGGAATTCCCAAAGAAATTCAATCAAAAATATTCGATCCATTTTTTACAACAAAACCACCTGGAGATGGGACAGGGCTGGGTTTAAATATCAGTCATAACATTGTAGTTCAAAAACATAAAGGTGAAATAAAGGTAAAATCAAAACCAGGTGAAACGTGTTTTCAAGTAAAACTACCGATAGAGCTAAATAAAAAGTAAATGTGTCGCTCAACCAAATATCGTCAAAAAATCGGAATCGCTAATGGATGACTTATTATGAATAAATTCAGAACTTTTTTTGCTTATAATTCTGAAGATACAGAGGATGTCAGGTTAGAAAAATTTGCCGCTTTACTGGTTGCCGGCTCCTGCAGCTTGGCAGGTGTTGTTTGGACAGTTAAGTATTACTTTATCCTTGGTTGGGGATTGACAACCCTATTGCCTGCTTTGTTTGTTGTTATTGTGGGAGGGGCGCTTTTTATTTCTCATATAAGCAAGAACCATCACTATGCTATTTACGCTCAAATTATTTGTATTATTTATATTCCGGCTATGATTCAATGGAATATTGGCAACGCATTTAACTCGGGTTTTGTTATGGTCTGGGCATTTTTGGGTCCAATTTGTGCTTTAATGTTTTTTTCTGTTAGAAAAGCCGTTTTTTGGTTGTCACTCTATCTGGCAAATCTGGTTATTAGTTTTATATTCAATGACTTTTTTGTGAGTCACGGGCAGGTAATATCGCAAAGTACAAACCTCTTTTTCTTTATTATGAACCTGGGATTTGCTTCTGTAGTGGTCTTTATTTTTGCCGGTTATTATGTTAATGCTGCTGTTAGAGAACAGAAAAAAGCCACCAAACTGTTGGAGTTTAACTTGCAGCAAGAAATGGTTTTGCGACAAAATGAAAAATTGGCAACTCTTGGCAGGCTTAGCGCCGGTGTGGCCCACGAACTAAACAACCCGGCGTCTGCAGCAGTGAGAGGTTCAGAACATTTGAATGTGAATTTAATCGATCTGGAGAAAAATCAATATAAGCTTGGAGGACTGAATCTTTCTGTTGAACAGCTTGGTAAATTGAAAATCCTTAATGAGAAAGTCTATGAAGGATCCAAACAGGTTTCCGATTTAGATCCTTTAATGCAAAGCGATCTTGAACACGAGTTGGAACTGTGGTTTGATAATAAAGGGATTAAAAACAGCTGGGAGTTAGCATCGACAATTGTAAAAATCGGTATTAGTAAGGAAGAACTTTCTGAACTTGCAGATAATTTTTCACCGGAACAATTCCAAGTTTTAATATCTTCTCTTGGAAGTAAATTTACAACACATAGCCTAACCGAGGAGATCAGGCAAGGTACCGAGCGTATAATTCAAATAGTTAAAGCCTTAAAGTCTTATACATATCTCGATCAGGCACCGATTCAAATTATCGATATCCATGAAGGATTAGATAATACTTTAGTTATGCTTAGAAGCCAGATCAAAGAAGGTATTATGGTTGAGCGGGAGTATTCGAAAAATCTTCCTCGTATTCAAGCCTATGGCAGTGAGTTGAACCAGGTTTGGACAAACATTTTAGATAATGCCATAGGCTCAATGGATGGTAAAGGTAAGATTACAATAAAAACCTATCAACAGGATGACTGGTTAGTTGTTGAATTAAAAGATTCAGGACCGGGAATACCATCAGAAATTCAATCGAAAATTTTCGATCCGTTTTATACAACAAAACCGCCGGGAGAGGGTACCGGTATGGGATTGAATATCAGTCATAACATTATAGTTCAAAAACACAAAGGTGAAATAAAGGTAAAATCAACAGTAGGTGAAACTTGTTTTCAAATAAAACTACCGATATCACTTACCGAAAACCAAAAGAATTGATCGATATTTATTTCAACAATATTGGAGAAATTACATAAATGCCTAAACCAGTTATAATGACAATTGATGACGAATTACAAGTTCGTAATGCTGTTGAACGTGATTTAAGAGTAAAATACGGCAAGGAATATAGAATAATTAAAACCGCATCCGGAGCAGAAGCCCTGGAAACAACTAAACAACTAAAGCAAAGAAACGATCAGGTTGCACTTTTTCTTGCTGACCAAAGAATGCCCGGTATGGATGGAACTGAATTTTTGGGCGAAGCAAAAAAGATTTATCCCGATGCATATAAAGTACTGCTTACAGCTTACGCCGATACAGAGGCTGCAATTGAATCAATCAACGATGTCGGGCTTGATTATTATCTGATGAAACCCTGGGATCCTCCGGAACAAAATCTTTATCCTGTACTTGACGATTTTTTAAGTGACTGGATGGCAAAAGCTGTGCTTCCTTTTGATGGTATTCGTGTTGCCGGAACTCTCTGGTCGCCGGGTTCTCACACTATTAAAGATTTTTTGTCGCGCTGCCAGATTCCTTACAAATGGTTGGATATTGAAAATGATGAAGAAGCAAGGTTATTAGTCGAGTCAGTTTCAAATGAAAATCTTAAGTTACCTGTAGTATTCTTCCCGGATGGAACCTTTATGGTTGAGCCAGATATCACTAGTATCGCAGAGAAAACAGGATTTAAAACCAAAGCAGAACATCCTTTTTATGATTTGATTATCGTCGGTGCTGGACCGGCAGGATTAGCAGCGGCAGTCTATGGTTCCTCAGAGGGATTGCACACTTTATTGATCGATAAAGAAACCACGGGTGGTCAAGCAGGTACCAGTTCAAGAATTGAAAATTATCTTGGGTTTCCTACAGGCATCAGCGGTGTTGATTTAGCCAGACGAGCTGCAACTCAGGCAGCACGTCTTGGTGCTGAAATAATTACCGCCCAAGAAGTAAAAAAGATCGCAGTTAAAGATCCTTACAAAATTGTTACTCTTGCCAATGGGACAGAAGTAGTTTGTTATGCTTTAATTATTGCAACCGGTGTTTCCCTTAATCAATTGGATGTACCAGGAATTGAAAAGCTGACTGGTGCAGGAGTTTATTATGGTGCCGCTTTAAGCGAGGCAATATTTTATAAGGACGAACATATCTATGTTATTGGTGGTGCTAACTCTGCGGGACAGGGTGCTATGTTCTTTTCACGTTATGCAAAAAAGGTAACCATGCTCGTTCGCAGCAATCTTTCCAAAAATATGTCACAGTACCTGATCAATCAGATAAAAAATACGCCTAATATTGAAGTTCTCCAAAACACCGAAATTGTTGAAGTTCAGGGCAATGATAGATTGGAAGCCATTACTTTTAGGAACAGGAATACAAAAAAAATAATTACATGCCCAACAACTGCAATGTTTATTTTCATTGGTGCGGAACCTCATACTGAAATGCTTAAGGATGTTGTAAGATTGAGTGACGCTGGGTTTATATTAACTGGTTCAGATTTGAGAACAGATGGAATATTTAAGGGCTGGTCATTAAAACGTGATCCTTACTTACTCGAGACAAGTATATCGGGTATATTTGCTGCGGGAGATGCTGTTCATGGTGTAATCAGGCGTGTTGCTTCAGCTGTTGGACAAGGTTCAGCAGCAGTAAGTTTTGTACATCAATACCTCAAAACAGTTTAATTGTTATTTTGAAAATAGTTACTTAATAAAAGATTAGTGGGGAGTTGAGTACGATAATGGTTGCCATAATATAGAATTATTCGCATTTGCAAAGGGGGATCTACTTTTACTGACTACAAGCAGTTAAATTTGTTAAAGCTAAAAAGATGATATTGCTTAAACAGAATTAAGGATCAGTAAATAAATAAAATTCCAAGAACACCCAAATTTAGAACCGGCAGATTTCAGATCAGCCGGTTTGTCGCTTTTGTATATACTAATAATTTTTTCTTCAGGATGCTCATTGAAATGATCACCGAAGTAGATCAGATTTCATAGACTTCTTATCTGAGAAAAGTAGCTAGATTAAGGAAAATATATCAAACCAATTATTCCCGGAACAGCTAAGAAGAAAACAAGATTTTTTATTTATTTGTTATATGATTCGGCTGATGTATGATCAGTCGGTAATGTTTCATTATTAGTGAATTGAGTTGAAAATATTAAAAGAGTAAAGTTAAGTGTTAAGTCAATGACTACTGATACCTAATCAGCCGGGTTACCTATTTGTTACTCAATACTGCTAAGTCTTTTTGTTAAAAGAGTAGAAATGATGTAATATCAATCAGCCCTGCAGTTTAGAAAGTGACACACAGTGCATCTTTGAGACTTACAGGATATAAATTATGTGGTGTTTACTTCCACAGACTACAAGCCGTGCCTACCGGCAGGCAGGCAGGTCCTTTTGTTGAAACTAAGAAGATGGTGCTGATGAAGTAAGAAGTTAACAAAAAGCAAGATAATTTTTCCGCTGCTTAATAAATAGGCGGGGGATTTTTAACAATCATTTTGATTCACACTAACCTTTTTTGTGGATATTATGTTTAAATCTCTTAACTCATTGTATTTAAACAAGTGTTTGAGAGCTGTTCAGAACGGAACCAATAAATCTAATCATAAGCAAATCTCCTATTGGTCAGAGACGGAAATTTATTACTTGCCAGTCCGCAACTTTATTTTCTTGCATCTATAACATTTTATCAAGAATTTTCAGTAGACGTTTTCTTATCAGTAAATTGAGACTGTAATATGGTTCGTGTCCTCCATACTTTTCTTTTTCTGCTAACAACTCTGCAAGTATATCTCCAAAAAGATAAGTATCGATTCGAACATTTAATTAGAGGGTATACTAAGTAGCTTAAAAGAGGAAGGCATTGATGCAAAACCGGAAATCAACCTGAAAGATCTTGCCAGCAAATATAAACGAATGCCGATAGATACGGTTCAAATAGTTTAATAAAAATACAATACGAACAAAATATTTTGGAGTATCAATTGACACCAATGTTAATTGTTTTTAATTTTGATATGTAGTTTCTAAAAATAACCTTGAGTGATTTGAAAATTGCTTAAAGAATTTTTGAAGAAACATGTAATTATAAAGCAGGGTTACTTTTTTTGTATTAAAAGAGGAGAAACACAATGCAAAGAGCACGATATCAAATTACAATACTAACAGCAATTCTAATTCTTTTTCCAATATATTTATCTTCTCAGGTTAAAGTAGGTGCCGAGGCACTTGGAACACGTTCATATGATGACTATGAGAAACCTGAATTCTGCGGAACTTCATGTCATACTGATTTTTATCAACAGTGGAAACAGGCAATGATGTCTCAGGCATATACTCATAAATGGGATGAAGTTGAATACTTTAAGCTTGCGGTTCCACACGCGGAAAGAGACGAAAAGGTTGCTGAAGTAAAAGCCGGATGTAATGGATGCCATGCACCAGTATCGTTTTTAGCTGGAGACGTTCCGCCACCTCTTCCCGAAATGAACTCCCGTGCTAACGAATCTGTTTTCTGCGATTTCTGTCATACGATTACGGGTTTCGAAGGTGATGTACCTCATAATTTCAACTACATTTCCGAACCGGGTAATGTTAAGTACGGACCAAGAGATACGGGTGAGTCGCCTGAACATGAAGTTGCTAA
>JBATTD010000367.1:0-2577 GCA_049670345.1 Ignavibacteriaceae bacterium | reverse complement strand
GTAATATGTAGAATCAAGAAGAGAAGGGAATCGGGGGTATTCCCTATTTTGTGATATTCAATTCCCTATTTTGTAAGCATTCCATTTGATTGAGTAAATGCGGAAGCTTCTGTTCTTGAGTAAAGGTATTAGATTAAGGTTATCAGGCAAAATTAATAATGTTTAGTGGTCAGTCTTTACTTTATAGGTTATTGTTTTGAACAGTTGAGTTTATTTTTAATAAATGGGAGCAGCATTAAGCCACTCCCTGAAAAAGATTAGATTATTTTTAACTCGAGATGAATCCTCGTCCTCGTTATGTCAAACTTCAGCCATAGAGTTTCTCAAGTTGTGATACCTTATGGTTTAACCTGGATATTTCCATGCTCAATGTCGAACATATCATAAAGCCAAGGGAGATTATCAGTACAAGGACGACCCTCAGATACCCCCCAAACGTCGCTAAATTGGTCTGGGTCACTATTATTACCTTCACCATTATCAACTACCCTAAACCAAAAAAGGCTACCTGGTGGATAACCTTCAATGTCTGAATGAGTAGCAAAACCACTGATAGTTGCTTGATTACCTTCAATGGTCATACAATCTATCGTACCATGTACTCTCCCAGACCAGGGTTGACGGCAATAAAATTCAATGCTTCCTGTAATGCTACCATCCTGGTTTTCCCTTGCCTGGAAGGAAAAGTTTTGAAAATATCCAAATAATGCCTCTTCGGGTAAAATAGCTTGACCATTTGCAGATGGTCCGCCGCCTTTATTTAAAGGACCACCTACTATCTCCTCTGGTGCTGAAGAAAATTCTGTAGGTGCTGCTTCCTCATTACATCCGGTCACGCTCATAACCAGTAGCAAGAGCACGCTCGTAACAAATAGGTACATCATGATATTTAATTTGTTTGTTCTCATGATTAGTTCCTTTCACAATTAGTTAATAAATGAAATTATTTAATCCGAGGGTAATATGTAGAATCAAGAAGAGAAGGGAATCGGGGGTATTCCCTATTTTGTGATATTCAATTCCCTATTTTGTAAGCATTCCGCTTGATTGAGCAAATGCGGCGGCTTCAGTTCTAGAATGAAGGTTCAGTTTTGAAAGAATTGCTGAAATATGGTGATCAACTGTTTTTGAGGAAATAAATAAATTCGATGCAATTTCTGAATTTGATAATCCTTTGGTTAATAATTTTAATACGTCCATTTGTCTTTCGGTTAAACCAGCGGGATTATGTTTAGTAGTTTTTCTTGGTCCTTTTGGTATTTTTTTTATACCACTTTCTCGCATTTGCTGTTTAAGAAGATTAATTGTTGCAGCGGCACCGAGTGATTCCAGGATGGTCAGTGCTTTTCTTTTACTATCTTCATCCCCATCAGCAAGAGCCAGAGCTTCTTCATACGGGCAGGAAAGTTTTTTCCATTCATCTGCTGCTCCTTGCCAGTCTCCCTTAATTTGAAGAAGGAATGGTGTTGCGATAAGATTTGGAATTTCGGTCAAATGACCCGCTTTCCATAACCAGAATGCAATTTCACCAATTGCCCAGGGATTATTAGATTTTTTAACTTTTGTATAAATTAAATTTAATTCATCAGCCATATCGTCCAATTTATTCTGAAGCCAAAAATACTCGGCTTTGCCTGCTGAAACACTTACAATTTTTTCAACTTCACCCATTTGAATGGCAAGTTCAGCAGACTTGTTGAATAATTTCAAAGCTCCTGGATCATTTCGTCGTGCTCTTATCGTAGCAATAACATTTAGTGGCATTGCTGTATTTCCTGGTGGAACATTTTCATTGCTTAAAACGGAATTAGCTAATTCAATACTTTCATCCCAGTCACCAAAATTTAATTTAACCTTCGCATGGTGTCCCGCCATGCACAAACTAAAAACATAAATGTCTTTTTCATTAGCATATTCCGATCCCTCTGAAAAGTATTTGTCTGCTGAGCGAAGATTTCTTTGTTGCAGATATACTGAGCCTAAATTGACGTAAGCTCTTGTTGCCTGTTCAAAAAAATCATTTTGAAGTGAAATCTCAAGACCTTTCAATAATTCCATCTCTCCGGATTTATCTTCAATAAGCATTTTGGAACACCCAGTATTAATAAGTGCATGAGCCTCTATCTCCAGATCGTTTACTATTCTTGCAAGTTCAACCGCTTTGTACCCCCAAAGAATAGCATTTTTAGTATCTTCTCTAATCGCGAATGTCTGAGATTTATTGCTGTATGACATAGCAAGTTGTCTGCCTGGGGGAAGCTTTTCAAAAATTTCTATTGCTTTATTAAGATATTCTTCCCCTTTTTCATCCTGACAATCATACCACAGAATTCTGGATAATCTTCTATAAGTCTCACCCTCACGTTCAGGATTAGCTTTTAAAAGTTTTAGTATTAATTCAGAAGTTTTTATTGCTTCCCCAACCTGGCCTATTAAAAAACACTCATAAGATCTTCCTTCTAGAAGAGTCAGCTTTTCTTCTACCGTTAGTTGATCAGAATATTGAAGAGCCGTTAAATAATGTTTCGCTGCCATTTTGTGTGCACCAAGTGTTGATGCTTGTTTTGCAGCCAAAGG
>JBATTD010000366.1:0-21583 GCA_049670345.1 Ignavibacteriaceae bacterium | reverse complement strand
TACGCAATGCTTAGTGTAATTGACCACAAATGGAAAGAGCACTTGCGCGAAATGGATGATTTAAAAGAAGGAATCGGTTTACGTGCTTACGGACAGAAAGATCCGATAGTTGAATATAAAGGTGAGGCATTTAGATTGTTTATGAGTTTACTTGGAGAAATAAGAAATGACGTAGTCTCTTTTGCATTTAAATTCTTTCCACAGGCTCCTGATGAAGTTCAGCAAAGAAGAAGACAACCTGCAGGAAGAATTACCGAAAGTAAACAAAGTACAACCAACATCGGTTACAGCGGAGGAAGTTCTCAACAAGCGCAGGCATCCCGCGCCGGAAAATTTCAGCCGGTAAAAGCTGATGAAAAAGTTGGAAGAAACAGTCCTTGTCCTTGCGGCAGCGGTAAAAAATATAAACATTGTCATGGCGGGTAAATAATGTCGGCACTAAAAAAAATTGAAGCTATAATAAGACCTTTCAAGCTAGAAGAAGTGAAGGAAGCACTTGTTGAAGAAGGTGTGAGAGGATTAACAATATCGGAGGTAAGGGGCTATGGCAGGCAGAAAGGACATACCGAAACCTACCGTGGCAGTGAATACAGGATAGAATTTATCCCAAAAATTAAAATTGAAGTTGTTGTTGAAGGTTCGAAGCTTGATAAAGTTGTAGATGCAATACTTAAATCGGCAAAAACAGGACAGGTTGGCGATGGTAAAATATTTATTTACGATATTGATGAAGTGATAAGGATAAGAACTGATGAATCGGGCGAACAAGCATTGTAAACTTTATTGCCTTTTTCTTTTTTATATTCTTTAATAGCTTTCAGTATGATGTTTACCTTTCAATCGAAAATTAGGCTCCTTCTAAAGGTATTTTTATTCTCGCTGCTCATTTCCGGTTGCGGCGTTTGGGAAAACTTAACTACCTATTTTAATCTGTATCACAATGCCAGCAATCTGTTTGAAAAAGCAGAGAGGCAGATATTATCACCAGAAAAAGATCTGTTTTCCACAGAACCCCCAAAACTTCCCGGCACAGCAAATGCCGATCTTGTAAAGGTAATTGAAAAGTGTTCTGACCTGCTGCAATTCAATTCGGAAAGTGCTTATGTGGAAGATGCTTTGATGATGCTTGGTAAATCGTTTTACTACCAGAAAAATTACCAAAAATCGTTACGAAAATTTAAAGAGCTTGAAGAAACTTTTTCCGAAAGCAGTAACCTTCTTGAATCGCAATTATGGATTGGTAAATGCCAGATGAGACTGAAGAATTACAACGATGCTCTTACCACTTTATCGATTGTTAGAAAGCAGGCGGTTGATGAGGGTGAAAGTGATATAATGCGTGAATCGTATGTGGAGGAAATTGTTTATAAAGTTACAATTGAGGATTTTAAAAACGCAGTTGAAATTGCAAATGAGTTTATGGACGTATCCGATGATGATGATATAAAAGCAAGAGTTTGGTACGGCATAGGGCAGCTAAATATGAAAATCGGTGAAATTGAAAATGCAATTATAGCTTTTCAAAATGTGTTTGAATACTCTCCAGATTTTGATCTTGAATTTGATGCGAAGATGCAGTTGGCTAAAGCTTTAAGAGAGGGAAACAGAAGCGAAGAAGCACTGGTAATATTTTCTGATATGAGAGATGAAGATAAATATTCAACAGATTTTGGTGAAATTGATTTTGAAATTGCTAAAACTCAACGCGCACTTGGAAATATTGAAGTAGCAGTTGATCTGTTTACTGAAGTGGATACTCTCTACAGAAATACTCAAACTTCATCGGCTGCCAAGTTTGAATTAGGACAAATATATCAGTACGAATACCTTCAGTTAGATAGCGCAGCCGTTTATTATAAAAAAGCTTCCACATCATCACTGCCGAAAGAATATATACAACCGGCGAGAGAGAAAAACAGACTTTTTACACGCTATTTGGTATTGAATAACGATGTTAAAAAATACGGAAAACAATTATTCTATCTTGAAAATCCGGATGTGTTTGTAAAGGATTCGGCTGCTTATGTGAATGATTCGCTTGCAATTGCAGAAGAAATCTCAAATATTACAGAACTGCAGGCAATTTGGGCTGGGCTGGATTCACTGATCAATGTAAAAGATACAACCGGATTTTATGCCGATACAATACGGGCAATTGATTCATTAATTGTTAGCGATACAACCCTTGTTAAAGATTCTCTTATTGCAAAACTTCAAAATCCGCTTCCGGGTGATTCTACATTTATTGCAAAGTTCGATAGTCTCTATACATCGGAGGGATTTAAGATAAAAACAGGTCAAAATCTGAACTTACAGCAGAAACAATTGAGCCAACAAAATCAATTGGCAAATCAATTACCCGATTCGCTTAAGTTTAAAAATAATCCCCCACGCAAACCAACTATATCGGAAGATTCGCTCCGAACGCTTCTGGCTAAAAATGAACTTGAACTTGGAAATTTATTCCTTGCCGAACTTGAATTACCCGACACTGCGAAATCGTATTACATCAATATTCTAACCAACTATCCAAATACTACATATCAGGCGAGTACCATATATGCTTTGGGAAGCTACTATCTAACAATAGATAATAAGGAAAGAGCGGATAGTTTATTTAACGTCATTTATGAAAATTACCGAAATGAAGCCATAGTAAATGCTGCTGCTGCTAAACTTGATAAACCTTTTATTGATCTAAATTATGATCCTGCAAAAAATGACTATGAAGACGCAGAATATGTAATGCAAAACGAAAATTATGATGATGCCTTAGAACTTTTTTATAAAGTTTATAGAACTTATCCGAATTCACCTTATGCAGCAAAAGCTCTTTACACTTCGGGATGGATACTTGAAAACAAATTGTCACAACCCGATTCTGCAGCAGCAGTTTATGATTCTTTGGTGGTGAACTATCCTGCATCTGTGTATGTTCGGTCTGTTGCAGAAAAACTCTCGTTCTACAAACAGGAACAAAGAAGATTACAGTTAGCGGCACTTGACTCATTAAACGGTTCTGATATTTCAGGAACTGATTCGCTGGATCTCGATTCTCTTAACCAGAATTTAACTGAGTATGAAACAATAAGCGATACTTCGCAAGTTGCTCGACGTGAGGAAGATCGAATACCGGAAGAGAGGAACCAAGATGAAAAAATTACAACTTTACCAAAAATAAAAGAACCTCTCTGGAATCCGAGAACGAGAAGATAGTCCTGATTAACTATTTAGTCCGCTAAAATAGTTTATGCTCTGTAAGGAAGATTTTCGTAAAACAGATTTTAATTAACATCCATGAACCGTAAAGATCTGATAGATTTGATTGAAGAAGGGGAAAACATTCAATGCGAATTCAAAAGACACTTCACCACTCCTGAAAAAATTTCAAGAGAAATGATTGCATTTGCCAATACTAAAGGCGGTTATATTTTATTCGGTATTGATGATGATAAAAAAATAATTGGTGTAGAAAGCGAAAAATCGGAAGCAGAAATGATAAATGATGCTGCTAATAATTATTGTGAACCTCCACTTGAGTTTAAGATCAATTACATTATGTACAAGGGAAAGGAAATTGTAGGCGTTACTGTTCCTGAATCCAAAATCAAACCCCACCGTTTGCAGGATTACCAAAAAGATTTTGATATTACAAAAGCTGTAGTTATGATAAGAGTTAATGATAAAAGCATGAAAGCAAGTAAAGAGATGGTGAGAATAATGAGAGCCAATGCCGGTAACCTGGCTCTGCAGAAATATACAATAGGTACAACCGAAAAAAATGTTTTTGAATACCTCGCAAAGAAGGAGAGGATTTCTGTTAAAGAACTTAGCAACCTTGTTAACATTTCAGAAAGAAGAGCATCACGGACTTTAGTGAAAATGGTTCGGGCAAACCTGCTTGTCATCCATACAAAAGATAACGGTGAAGAGTTTTTTACTGCAGCAGTTTAGTTCATAATAATATTTATAATTAATAATTAACCAGGATTTTGAGATTCCTAACCATAAGATCCCCGAACTAATTATTTAATACATTCAGCTTAAATCAAACATCTTTCTCAACTCAAAAATGGTAATACCATAAGCCACTGCAACATTTAGTGATTGTTTTATTCCATACTGGGGAATTTCAACTGAGAAATCACAAAGATCAAGCAAATCCTGGGATACTCCGGATATTTCGTTCCCAATAATAATTGCAAGGGGGAAGGAATCTGCTTTTAAACTATAATGAGGGAAACTGTTTTCCGTTAGTTCAAGCGCACCTACTTTTATTCCATCCTTCTTCAATTTTAATATCACTTCTTTAGGATCTTCAACATATTCCCAGTTTACACTTTCAGTTGCACCAAGAGCGGTTTTCATAATTTCCTTTTTGGGAGGATGGGGAGTGTAACCGCAAAGGTAAAGCTTTTCAATCATTGCACCGTCAGATGTTCTGAAAATAGAACCAACATTATAGTTGCTTCTTATACTGTTGAGAATTACATAAACAGGGAGACGCTTTACTTTGTGGAGTGAATCCAAAGAGCTCCTGTTTTGCGATATTTCATCATGAGTAAGTTTTTTCATCTGATAATAATTTTTCGTTTTTGTCAGATGGAACTCGCATTATAATCATCCACTTTTTTGTAAATATTTTTCAATGCTCGTTTCATCTCAAATTTAAATGTCGTTTACTTAGGAAAGAGATTCGGGATAAGCCAACTGACCACAGGCAGCAGCTATATCATCGCCTTGTGTGAACCTAACAGTTACAATAATATTTTGCTCTCTAAGTGCTTCAACAAATGCTTCAATTCGCTCTTTTGGAGTGGATTTTAATTCAGCCGAAAATCCTGTTGGATTCATGTGTTCTAAAGAATTGTAAGGAATAACATTTATTTTGCAGGGAAGGGATTTGCAAATTTTTACGAGTTTAAAAAAATCTTCTTCGCGGTCGTTTATACCATCAATCATAACATACTCAAATGAAATGCGTGTGTGAGTTTTCTTTGCATAATAATGTATTGCAGTTAAATTTTCTTTTAACTGATAT
Organism: Ignavibacteriaceae bacterium; assembly: GCA_049670345.1. GTDB lineage: Bacteria > Bacteroidota > Ignavibacteria > Ignavibacteriales > Ignavibacteriaceae > BMS3ABIN03. Next base: position 16,542 of record JBATTD010000366.1, on the reverse strand, counting down.
TTTTTATTTATCGGCATTAATCTGGAACGAATATCATCAAAACAGGAATGAAGTGAAAATGCAATCTTAACTTTTAATCCTGAGTCAGCAAGTTCGAATATTTTTGGAGCTATGCCAGCAGTGGAAACAGATATTCTTTTTAGACGTATAGAGGTGTCTACATTCTCAGCAAAAATACGCAGCGATTTAAGAGTTTGCTCAAAATTTATGAGCGGTTCGCCCATTCCCATATAAACGATATTCTTAATGGTTCCTTTTTCATACTCTTTGCTTACAAACTTGTACTGATCAAATATTTCGCCTGCAGATAAGTTTTTTTTGTATCCCATTAATCCTGTCGCACAAAATTTACAGTCCAAAGGGCAGCCAACTTGAGTAGAAAGACAAAGTGTTGTACGGTCTTCCTCGGGAATAACAACCGATTCAATTTTATGGCCATCCAGTGTTTCAAATAAAAATTTTGTCGTTCCACTTTTCGGCGAAGCTGTTTTGGTAACTAATTTAAGTGTATTAATTGGACCTGTTGTTTCAGATAATTTTGTACGCAGTACTTTCGGCACACTGTCCATTTCGTCATAAGAATCTACAAGATGCCGGTACATCCAGTTAAAAATTTGTTCGCCCCTAAATCTTTTCTCATCAATAGAAGAGAAATACTCTTTTAATTCGTTTAAAGTGTAACCTTTAAGTATAAGCCCCTTTTCAATAACTTTATTATCCTCTGATTTCATCTGTTTAAATTTTAAATTTTTGTCAGATGTAACTCGTCCCGATCAAGCGGGAATCGTTTTATACCTTAAATATAAGAATAAGAACTTATTGAATAAATATCATTTAAAATTTATCGACATATTGGAAACAGATGCTTTGCTATAAGTTTTATATTCTCTTATTTTTAATATTGATAATTTGTGTAATAAAAAATAAATAATTAGAATTTAAAATTTAACCTAAAATACTGGGAAATATATGAATTTCAGCTTCACCGAAGAACAAAAAATGATACAAAAATCTGCAAAAGATTTTGCAGAAAATGAAATTGCGCCAACTGCTGTTGAAAGAGATAAAAATGCGATTTTCCCAACCGAAATTGTTAAAAAGATGGGAGAATTAGGATTTATGGGAATGATGGTCTCACCCGATTACGGCGGCGCAGGAATGGATACAATAAGCTATGTACTGGCAATGATTGAAATTTCAAAAGTTGATGCAAGCCTCGGTGTAATTATGTCTGTTAATAATTCGCTTGTATGCTGGGGATTGGAATCCTATGGTTCAGATTTTATTAAAGAAAAATACCTCACAACTTTAGCACAGGGAGAAAAACTTGGTGCCTTTGCTCTCTCCGAACCTGAAGCCGGAAGCGATGCAACAGAGCAAAAAACCACTGCCGATAAGGACGGTGATTTTTATACGTTAAATGGCATTAAAAATTGGATATCAAACGGGCAGAGTGCTGATTATCATTTAGTTATGGCAACAACTGATAAAGAAAAAGCGCATAAAGGTATCTCAACTTTTCTTGTTGAAAAAGGTACTAAGGGATTTGGGCATGGTGTAAAAGAAGATAAACTTGGAATCAGAAGTTCCGATACGTGCTCTCTCACATTTGAAAGCTGTAAAGTGCCGGCAGAAAATTTAGTTTGGGAAGAAGGCAAAGGTTTTAACTTTGCGATGAATACTCTTAACGGCGGCAGAATAGGAATTGCAGCACAGGCAATCGGTATTGCCGAAGCATCACTCGATGCTTCTATAAAGTATTCACAGGAACGAAAAGCTTTTGGGCGGGAGATATCAAAATTTCAAGCAATTCAATTTATGATTGCAGATATGGCAGTAAAAGTTGATGCGGCAAAAATGCTTACTTTAAGATCAGCCGCATTAAAAGACGCGGGCAAATCCTATGTTACAGAAGCCGCAATGGCAAAATTGTATGCTTCAAAAATTTCAGTTGAGTGTGCTTTAGATGCAATACAAATTCATGGCGGTTACGGTTACGTTAGAGAGTATCTTGTTGAAAGATATTTGCGCGATTCCAAAATAACCGAAATTTATGAAGGCACTTCCGAAATACAACGTGTCGTTATCGCCCGTTCATTACTTAAAAACTAATATATGAATTGATAAAAATATTTTCCATATCAGTTTTATTATTTACCGTTTCTGTTTTCCCCCAAACAGACCGGTTACAGCAAGTCGGGGACGAGGCGGATTGGATTAAATGGGGGAAAGCAGATTACCGATACGAAAAACCTAATAAATTCCGCCATCGCGAATATTCATTTGAAACTGAAAGTGTATCGGTCTTTATTGCCAAATCAACAGCAAATGCCTATGGGTATTTTATTTCCGATCTTGATGGTGATAATTGTCCTTACCGACCTTCCTGCTCTGCTTTTTTTGTACAAGCTTCAAAAGAAACAAATATCGTTCAAGGCACATTAATGTTTTTTGATCGCTTTACGCGTGACTTTAATATTTATAAGCGCCATGAACATTATCCGCGTGTTACAGATGGTCATTATTATGACCCTGTTTCGTTATATACTTTGGATGATGAACAAATCGATTATATCCCTCCATCAGTCATTGTTAATGAATAATGAAAATTGTGTTTTTATTTATTTTCTTGTACCTCACAACGGTTCAGTTTGCGCAATCAGGTAATGTAGATTTTAATTCCCCCGAAAACATTAAAAAGTTTGCCGATTATCTGTTTTGCAATAAAGATTATTTAAGGGCTGCATTAGAATTTGAACGCTTAGCAGAAATTAATATGAGCGATACAATAGAATTTAAAATTGCTCTCTCTTATACATACATGAAAGATTATTACACTGCAATTCAAAAATTTTCCGGAATAATTAATTCATCTGTTTATTTTAACGAAGCTAAACTCGAATGGATGAAAGTAAACTTTTTAATTAATGATTTCAGCGAACTGCGGAGTTATTATAAAAATTCATTTATAACAGAAGTTGATAAATACCAAACTGAAGGTGAAAAGCTATTCAATTTTTCATATCTTTTTACTGATGATGAACTTCCCTCGAAGGATGAGTTTCTATTACCGTTTGATATTAATGAAAAAGAAAAAATTTCATCCTTCTATGACTGGAAAAAAAAACCGCCTTATAAGGACGGAACTTTAGCGGGAATTATGTCCGCTATTATTCCCGGGAGCGGTAAAATATATGTAGGTGAAATAGGTGATGGTATTGTTGCATTTATAACCACAACAGTGTTCGCTTTTATTGCTTATGATAACTTTAAAGCAGGACACACCACCCGTGCATGGATCTGGACAGGCGTTGCAGCTTTCTTTTATACCGGTAATGTGTATGGTTCAGTCGCGGCAGCACAGGTTCATAATGCAAAAATAACGTTTGAATTTAACGAAGGATTGAATGTCTATCTTAATAAAAATAATTACTACATTAAGAAATATGAATTTTGTGATTAACAGGAAATTTTTTACTACAACTATTTGGCTTATTAGTTGTGCTGCGTTTGCTCAGAGTTCATTTGATGCGCAAATTAATTCTGCAAAAAAACTTTATAGCGATGAAAAATATTTTGATACCGTAACCGAGTTAAAGCGTTTATTATTCTTTGAAGAAAACAGTGAATATAATTACGAAGCAAACTTGCTCATCGGTAAAAGTTATAAACAGGGTGCTAAATTTTCTGATGCCATACGTTATTTAACTTTAGCGGAAATAAATGCAAAAAACATTGATGAATTATACGAAACCAGAATCGAGATAATCAGGATAAATATTTTAAGAAGAACAACCAGGAGAGCATTTAAGATGTTGGATTCTCTCGAAGCCGACGAACGATTTACAGATAGGCAAAATGAAATAAAATACTGGCGCGGGTGGGCTTATATGTTTGCGGATGATTGGGAACAAGCAGCTAAAATTTTTGCTGAGATTGATTCAAATCATGTACTAAAAACTTTGGCTGAGGAGGTGGATGATGATTTGTATTCCGTATCATTTGCTAAAACCATTTCTTATATAATTCCCGGGGCAGGACAAATTTATACAGGTGAGTATATAAGCGGACTGCTTTCGTTTGGCTGGAATGTACTATGGGGTTATCTTACAATTAAAGCTTTTATTGCAGAAAGAATATTTGATGGAATTGTAATGGCTAATTTTTTATGGCTAAGGTTTTATCGGGGGAATCTACAAAACGCAGAAAATTTTGCGATGGAGAAAAACCTGGTGAGAAGTAATAAAACATTAAATTATCTTCAGTTCGAATATGACGGTTTAAAACCTTGATGTATAAAACTCCATTCATAAAAAATTTTTAAAACCATTTTATTATTAAATAAAATATTTTTCGGTACATCCCTTCCGCAGGAATATATCTGTGTTGAAGAAGAAATGCTAAGTCATAAATCCCGCTTTTTTTTTGAATGATGATGAAACTTTTTTCGATTTAACGGATAGCCATCGTTTCATTGGCTATTATCCTCTGATAATAGCAATAAGTTGTGAAAGGGATTCAAACTCAAATGATCTTCTTCAAAATAAAGATATAATTAAAACTGTATTTGGTGAGTCTAAGGATAAAATTATTGCTCAATTAATATTGAAAAAAATCGACACGCTGGAATTTGATGAAGCAACTCTTTTCCTTTTTGAAAAAGTAAAAGGCAACCACAGGTTTTTATCGAAGTTTCACAACTTGACAAATAGTTTAAAATATAAACTAACCGCCGACAAGAAAATAAACATTTACCTAAAAGGTAATTTATATGATCAGGTTAAGATTGCGTATTCCATCCCAAGAAAAATATCGCTTGTTTCCTTAGGTAAGAATAACATGTTCAATATTTTCCCAACTGATATCAATGGAATAATAGGCAAACAAAATTTTGTTATTTCTCTTAGCAAAAGCGGTAAAGCAAATAAGCAGGTAAAGGAATTAAAAAAAATTGTTTTTTCGGAAATGGCTGTTGATTCTTACAAAGAGGTATACTCACTTGGAGTAAATCACACAAAAGATTTAAGAGCAAAGAAAGAATTTGACTTAAGTGAAAAATTATCACAAAAATTTTCTATACCGCTGCCAAATAATACATTAAGATATTTTGAATTGGAATTTATAAGTGATATGCGAACGGGTGTACACAACCTTTGTTTCTTTAAGATTGTTAACTCAGCAAAGATAGATAATTCGAAATCTACACTCGCTCATATTCATCGCGATTATGCAGAGTGGAGAATTAGCAATGGTATTATTTCCGAATTTTTTCTCAGATAAATTCAATCATAGAAAAATATTATATATTTTATTAATATTATTTAGATAGATTAGAGAAGGATTTAATTAACATGTTATTTCGTGGTGCCTGAGAAAAACAAAATATAGTTTTTACTAAAAGAGGTTATAATGAAAAAAAATATTTTTCCTGCATTTATAATTGTCCTCTTATCATTCCAGTTTCTATATGCTCAAAATCAAACGCTTAATGAAACGGGGCTTATTTATCTTCGATCAAACCTTGAAGTTCTTGCTTCTGATTTATTTGAGGGAAGAGAAACTGCCACAAAAGGCGAGCAGCTTGCCGCACTTTTTATCTCCAAAGAGCTTACAAAATACGGTGTTAAACCTTTCGGAGATGATGGAACATATTTTCAGTTTTTCAATCTTATGTTTAAAACGGTAGAACCAGAAACAGAATTAACAATAGTAAGCAGCAACGGCACATCAAAGGTATTGAAGCTTGGAGATGATTTATATTTTTCAAAAGAACAAGTACCTTCTGATGAATATAAAGGAAAAGAGAGTAATATAGTTTTTGCCGGATACGGTATTACCGCAGAAGATTATAACTACAATGATTATACTGATCTTGATGTTAAAGGCAAGGTTGTACTTCTCCAATCAGGAGTTCCTACAAGAAATGAGGAGGGATTTTCTGCAGAAGATGAAAAGAGATTTGGAGATAGAAATTATAAGATTGAGAACGCTAATGATCATGGTGCTATCGGGGTGCTTCTCATTCCCGGTGGCAGGACTCTGAAGTATTGGGAATATATTAAAAAGCGTGCAGTGTCTCCATCAGTCTCTTTAATTAATACTGAAAGAGAGGATAAGGGAACCATACCCGCTGCAATGTTATCTGAAGAATCCGTGAAAGATTTACTCTTAGATGAGGAAAACTCTTACGATGAAATTTTAATAGCAAGTGAAAATGGCAAATCTCTTTCAGGATTTGATCTAACAAAAAAAATGATATTTAATTACAAATTTAATGTTGAGATTAAGCAGGCGAGAAACGTATTAGGAATTATTGAAGGTAAAGATGATCAATTAAAAAATGAATACGTTGTATTAACTGCACATTACGATCACGAAGGAATAGTCGGGGGTGAAATTTATAACGGTGCTGATGATAATGGTTCTGGCACGGTAGCAATACTTGAAGCCGGAAGACGGCTTGCTCTTCTGAAAAATAATAAACGATCGGTTCTGATAGTCTTTCATGCCGGCGAAGAGAAAGGATTGCTGGGTTCAGAGTATTTAACAAAAAACAGCGACTTTATGAGTAAAGTTGTTTCCAGTATAAACATCGATATGGTTGGAAGAGAAGACACCGAATCAATTTACAGTATCGGTTCAGGTAAGTTGAGCACCGAGCTTTATGAACTCGTTGAAAGAGTAAACTCAGAAACAGTTAGATTTGAATTGGATTACACATTTGATGAGCCGAACGATCCCAACAGGTATTACTATCGCAGCGATCATTACAATTATGCAAAACAAGATATTCCCATTGTTTTCTTCTACGATCATATGACTGAAGATTACCATAAACCTACGGATGATGTTGAAAAGATTAATTTTGCCAAAATTGAAAAAATATCAACACTTATTACAGAACTTGCACTAAGAATTGCTAATTTAGATCACCGGCTGAAAGTAGATAAACCGGCAGAGGAACTCGTAGGACCAAAATAATGGAAGAAAAAATTAATTACATCGAAGTAGTAATAAACTCATTATACAAGAGTATCAGTTTCCAAAAAAATGAGCGCCCGGATCTAGATAAATTGAAAGAATTATTTTTAGATGAGGCCAGACTTATTCGCACCACGAAAGACAGCTTCGAAGTTATGAGCGTTGCCGAATTTATAAGCAATTTTAATACACAATTGGATGCTGGTGCTTTCATTGAGTTCCGTGAATATGAAATAAAAAAGAAGATTGAAATGTTTGGTGGAATAGCACACGTATTCAGTACGTACCAAACCGACTTTGAGACCGAGGGAGGGAGATTAAAGGCAAGAGGAATCAATAGCATACAATTGATTGAAATGAATAATGAGTGGAAAGTGGTTAACATTTTCTGGTATACTGAAGATGAAGCAAATAAAGTACCTGAAGAATATTTGCCGTAATTACTTAACTTTTTTTTCTAATTTTGATTGTAATTCGAATCTGACGATATAATTAGTTGACTAGGGATTTAATTTATTAGTAGAGTAATTTGGCAGATCAAATAGAACATACTGTCCACGATACACAAGAATTAAAAGATCTTCTGTCCAACCACAAAATTTCCTTCCATCCGCAGAAAGGAAAAAGAACGTTGCTCTACGATCATTTATCGGAAACGGAAAGGCAAAACTGGGAGGACAAACTGTCGCGTTACTATTTTGAGTGCGGCTGTGATTTGGGGGCAAAGTTTGCAATAGTTTTTCTATTCTTATATTTGATCTTCATTTTTGTAATAGCAGGCATTAGCAGTATCCTCGAGTGGCAGACCATTGCGTAGGGAATTGTGTTTGTTGTGATTGGAGCAGCCCTGGGAAAAATATTTGGTCTTGTTTACTATAAGTATTTATTTAATCGTGCAGTAAAAAAATTACTGAAGAGGGCAGAAATAATAACCTGAATCATTATGAACAGTAAACTCCATAAACTAACTTATTATTTCGTTACAGCTTTAATTAGCGGTTGCATGCTGATAATGTTTGTTATCTTCCCCGGAATAAACGATAACAAGCCATCAATGTTTGGTGATATGATTTACGGCAAAGCTTCGAAGCCATTTGTTTACCGGGTATTACTGCCCGCAACAGTAAGAGTGCTGTCAGCGCCGGTTCCACAAACACTCAGGAATACCATCTCCAATAAAATTGAAGACAACATTTCGTTAAACAAACTATTTAAAAAACTGAAGTGGGAAAAAGAGTTAGCTGTAGAATATTCTTTTGCGATATTGATTATGTTTTTCTCGCTATGGGGATTTTCAATTGCAGTTAGACATCTCTTCATTCTCTTCTATAATTCCTCTTCCTTGTTTGCCGACTCAGTATCTGTCCTAGCTTTACTTGGTTTACCAACAATGTTTCAGTACACAAGCTTCATCTACGATTTTCCTCTTCTACTCCTTTACACACTTGGTTTAATCTTTTTATATAAACAGGACTGGATAAAATTTCTTATAATATTTTTGGTCGGCTGCATAAACAAGGAAACAACAATACTACTTACGCTCGTCTTTTATTTTTTTTACAAAAGTGATCTTAAGAAAGAATTGTTTAATAAATTATTAATTGCCCAGTTTGGCATATTCATTTTGGTTAAAAGTTCGCTGTATTTCGTCTTTAAAAATAATCCGGGTACTTTTATCGAGTTTCATTTGATTGATCACAATCTAAGATTATTAGCTGGGTACGATTTAACACTTGCGGCAGTGGTTTTAGGATTAATACTTCTCGTTTTTTATAAGTGGAATGAGAAACCGAACTTTCTAAAAACATCGCTATGGATGTTTATTCCATTGGTGATATTAACCTTGTTTCTTGGATATTTGGATGAATTGAGAGATTATTATGAAGTTTACCCTGCGGTAATAATTTTTATCGCTCATAGTATCGCAAGAATATTAGATGTTAATTTTGAACTCAGCATTAAATCTGAATCTGCCAATTAGTACTCATTTAATCGCTTTTTTCGGTAAAATTAGTTAGGATCCATTGCTGCCGTATCCATCTGGCAAAAGTTTAAAATTATAAACAGATTAATTATCTTGAACGACACAAGAAATTTTATAATATTTGAACTGATTACTTGAAATGTTTATTCCGTAATCAATTATTGAACGCTAAACCCTAAAGGAGTATAACTATGGCTATAATGATCACTGAAGAATGCATCAACTGTGGTGCCTGCGAACCTGAATGCCCGAATACAGCGATATACGAAGGAGGAGTGGAATGGGAACTGGCCGGAACTACTTACGGTGCCGGCGATGCTGCACCCTCCGGTGCTACAGGTTTTTACTCGGATGAATTTTTCTATATAGTTCCTGATAAATGTACTGAGTGTAAAGGATTTCATGATGAACCACAATGTGCTGCAGTTTGTCCTGTTGATTGCTGTCCGCCTGATCCAAAACACGTAGAAAGCGAAGAAGTATTATTAAAGAGAAAAGATTATCTGGATGAGTTAGGAAGATAAGATATTAATTTGTTTTAATTTAAAGGGCATCTTTGAGATGTCCTTTTGTATTTTAAATCAATGAATAAGATAAGAGTCATTCAGAACGAGCTTATCGCCTGGCAGACAAAGTAAAGAATCTTATTAATCTTTACCTATACACTCCTATCTATAATTCTTCCTAAACTTTTTCCATTCTCTATCGAATATAAATTATATTAGAAAACAAAAAGATTTAAAATGACTATTACTAAAATCCATCTTCCGTTCCTCTTCAACCTTATCTTTCTGGTGTTACTCAATTTTCTCCTTATACAATGTGCGGGTAATAACTCCCCTGAAACAGTGTGGGAGAAGGCAGAAAAGTTTGTTAAATATCATTCATCAGAAAATTACATTAAGAATAAAGACGGTGTGTTTCTAAGCATTGATGGTGAACTTAGTGCATCAGCCTGGGTAGATTATTTTTTTTCCGTTTATAGTACAAGAAACTGGTTGAGTGAAACAGACGAATATGCTGCATACACAAATGAACCTTTACTGCCATCCGGAATTACACTGACACCTTTGAAAAAGCGTAATGATGTAGCAACTCCACAGCTTGTTATAAAATCTGATGACAGCAACTCTCTAATCATAGTTGAAGGATATGATCATCCTGATAGTGAAAAAGTGTTTATGAAGGAATGGAAGTTTCCGAAATTGAGTTATGGAAAGTTAAATTGAATTCAAAATTATACATAGTCAGAAAATTACTTTCATAACATATTTTCAGGGGAATGTCGAAATCACATTTCAATCCTGTAAAATACCGTCATTAAGCATTACAAATTCACACCAATTAATTTTATATTTAGTTATAATTACTCACTTTTATTGGATAAAAAATGAAAATTGGCAAATACGAATTAAAAAGAATTACCTCCGGTTATTTTGGACTGGATGGCGGAGCAATGTTCGGAGTAGTTCCAAAACCATTGTGGCAAAAAACAAACCCATCAGATGAAAGAAACAGGATAAAACTATCTGCAACTCATCTTATACTTGAAAGCGATAGTCGTAAAATTATTATTGATACCGGCATGGGAAATAAAATTGATGAAAAATTCCGGCAAATTTATGATGTTGATGAAAGTCATTCAATGGATAAAGGACTAAGTAAGATTGGATTAAAGCGTGATGATATAACAGATGTATTTCTTACACATCTTCACTTTGATCATGCAGGTGGTTCAACAATAATTGAAAACGGCAAAACTGTACCGGCATTTCCTAATGCAAAATATTGTGTTCAGAAAAATCAATACGACTGGGCAGTCAATCCTTCCGATAAAGACAAAGCCAGCTACATAAAAGATAATTATGTTCCTCTTTTAAATGAAGGAGTATTAGAATTTACCAGCGGCGATGAACAATTTGATGACGAAATCCAGTTCATCGAAACAAACGGACATACATTCGGACAGCAATTAATTAAAGTATCTGATTCTTCAAATACAATATTATTTTGTGCCGATTTAATTCCCACGGCTTCTCATATTCCGCTCCCGTATATAATGGGTTATGATTTGCAGCCGATGGAAACACTGGAAGAAAAAACCAATATTCTTCCTCAGGCTGCGGAAGAAAACTGGAAACTATTTTTTGGTCATGATCCCGAAGTTGCTTTTTGCTCTATTATAAATACGGAAAAAGGAATTAGAGCAGATAAAAAATATAAGAGCTTCGATGAGCTTAGCTGAAATAAGTTTTACAAAAATTTGCAGCATACATGATCTGGAGGAAGATATTGGAAAGCGTTTCATTATAGATGAAACTGAGATCGCTGTATTTAATTCCAAAGGTGAAATTTTTGCACTCAACAACATTTGTCCGCATCAGCAAACCGCTTTAATTTATGATGGTTTTATTGAAGATGGATGTGTTGTTTGCCCCGCACATGGTTGGGAGTTTGATCTCCGAACAGGAAATAAAAAATCCGGCAGCAAAGGATTGGATAGTTATGAAGTGAAAGTTGTGGATGAAAATATATATGTAAAGGTTGTTCCTAAAAAAAGTAATTGGTGAATGAAATTAACAAACGAAATTGTCATCCAAAAAGCAAAATCAATAGGATTTGATTTAGTTGGGTTTGCCAAAGCTGGAAATTTAACCAATGAAATTGAAAAATTAGAAGACTGGCTAAATCTTGGTTATCAAGGCGGGATGAGTTATATGGAGAGGAACATTGCTAAAAGAAAAGCTGTTTCTAAAATCCTACCTAATGCAAAAAGTATCATATCTCTTTCCTTAAATTATTACACTCACCATCAACATGGTGACAATAAAAATAAAGGCAAAGTATCGCGGTATGCCTGGGGTAAGGATTATCATCTAATAATTTGGGAAATGCTGGAAAATCTTGAAGAACAATTGTGCGATATCGATCCTGAATTTAGCTGTAAATCCTACGTAGATACAGGACCTTTGATGGATAAAGTTTGGGCCGTTAAATCAGGTATTGGCTGGATGGGCAAACATTCTAACATAATTAACCGCAATTACGGAAGTTGGTTTTTTATTGCCAATATAATTACAAATGCTGAATTTGATTATGCGGAACAAATTCCCGATTTCTGCGGAAGCTGTACCGCCTGTATCGATGCCTGCCCTACAGATGCCATAGTTGAAGATTACGTTGTTGATTCGAATAAATGTATTTCCTATCAAACTATTGAAAACAAGGAAGCCATTCCGAAGGAATTGAGTGGTAAGTTCGATGGCTGGATTTTCGGCTGCGATATTTGTCAGGATGTGTGCCCTTGGAATATAAAATTTTCAGAGCCAACTTTTGTTAAATATTTTCACCCTAAAAATGAAAACATTGAGATTGACCTAAATGAAATTGATGCTATGGATAGTGAAGAATTTAAAGAAAAGTTTTCCGGCACACCAATCTCAAGGGCAAAGCTAAAAGGATTGAAAAGGAACGCAAAATTTCTTGGGGAGTGATAGTTGTGCTTCTTAACACAGTAAATTTTCTATATGAATCTTTCTTAAATTTCCTGAATCAAATCTATAAAACTTGTAAAATTATTTTGAATAATGAGGTAACAAATGGCTGATAATCATCATAAAGTTATAATAATTGGATCGGGCCCTGCAGGATTCACGGCAGCTTTGTATAATGCAAGAGCAAATTTAAACCCGGTAATATTCGAAGGAATGCAGCCCGGTGGGCAATTAACCATTACCACTGAAGTTGATAACTATCCCGGATTCGAGAATGGAATACAGGGTCCTGAATTAATGGATATTATGAGAAAGCAAGTGCAGAGATTCGGCACAAAGACTTATTTTAAAGAGATAACCGAGGTAGATTTTTCGCAAAGACCATTTAAATTAAAATCTTACGAAGATGAATATACTGCTGATGCTGTTATTGTTTCAACCGGGGCCTCTGCAATGCTGCTGGGATTGGAGAGTGAAAGCAAATTTATGGGTTTTGGTGTATCTGCCTGTGCAACCTGTGACGGATTTTTCTTTAAAGAGCAAGTTGTAATTGTAGTTGGAGGTGGTGATACAGCAATGGAGGAAGCAACATATTTAACCAATCATGCAAAAGAAGTACATATTATTCATAGACGTGAAGGATTTCGTGCTTCGAAAATAATGCTGGAGAAAGCCCAAAAGAACCCGAAGATCTTCTTCCATATCAACAAAATAGTTAAAGAAGTAGTTGGCAAAGAAGAAAATGGTAGAAAAGAGATGACAGGTGTAATTCTTGAAAATACGCAGGATCATTCCACTGAAGAATTTAAGGCTAACGGTTTATTTATTGGAATTGGACATAAACCAAACACAAAGATTTTTAAAGGACAGCTTGAGATGGATGAAGTTGGTTATTTAAAAGTAAAACCAGGATCAACAAATACTAATATTGAAGGTGTTTTTGCTGCCGGTGATGTTGCCGATAGTAAATACAGGCAGGCAATAACTGCTGCCGGCACAGGTTGTATGGCTGCGATTGATGCTGAAAGATGGCTTGAAGCTCAGGAAGTGTAGGGAATGTCATTTTCGCCGTTAGTAGCCATTGTTCATTGGAATCAGGGGTTTCTCCTTTTTTGCAATGTTATTTCTGGGAGATTCCCAATCAAGCCTGCCTGTCGGCAGACTGGTTGGGAATGACTTCCATTGTCATTCCCACGTAAGTGGGAATCTTCCTTATTTATGTTCCCTTAAATTAAACTACATTAGATTTATACTGTTTTCTCAGTTTGTTTCCCAGAATATTTGCAATTACAAATCCAATACCTGTAAAAACAAATATTGTCATGGGCATCCATACTTCTCTTGTTGCTTCATCACCCGATAACATTCCCAAACCTAATCCCAATCCAAAGAATATGGAAATTATTCCTATCTTCAGCATAGCGTAAGGATCTCTTTTCTGTTCAAAAAATAATTTCATCTCATCAGCAGAGAGACCCTTTTCAATTAGCATTTGACGCTCTCTCGATCGGAAATAAACAAAGGTGACGATTATAATACCAATTACTAAAAACATTACTATTGGGATGAATACCGCTATTACACCTTCCATTTTGTACTCCTTTTTTGTTAATTACTTATTTTGACTAAACTTTTATTCAACCGGTTACAATTATTATAAATTATTGTTTTTAGTTTTGACCCGAAAGAAATTAATTGGTTACAGTTATTAAAATTGCATATTATTTTGCAGATAGATATATTCCGAGTAGTCCTTTGGTAGGATGATTTTCTGTAACCTTATTATAATGTATTAGTCAAAAATATAGATGAAAAAGCTATCTGATCAGGAAATAATAGATTCCGTCAAGCTTGGTAATCAATCTGATTATTCAATTATTGTTGATAGATATAAAGACAAAGCTTTTTCCCTGTTAAAGAAAATGTTAAAGAATGAACAGGATGCAGAGGAAACTTTGCAGGATTGCTTTATAAAAGCTTACAACTCATTAAGTAGTTTTAAAGGTGAAGCAAAATTTTCTACTTGGTTTTACAGAATAGTGTATAATACAGCTTTAACAAAATTGTCATCAAAGAAAAGAAAAACGGAAAATGAAATGTCTTCGGTTGATGAGCATTTTAATTTGAAAAGTGATTATGATTATAATGTTTCTGAAAGAAAGGATATGTCGGCATTTATAAATGAGCTGGTTAATAAATTACCCGAAAAGCATTCCGCAATAATTAGCTTATTTTATTTAGATGAGATGAGCTGCGAAGAAATAAGCAAAGCTTTGGATATTTCGCTTTCAAATGTAAAAGTAATGCTGCATCGTTCAAGAAATGCTTTAAAGGATATTATTATTAAAAATGATCTTGTTGAGGAGTTAATATGAATTTACTCTCAGATGAAATATTGAACAAATATCTTGATGGTGAGTTAGACAAAAACCAATCCGCTGAAATTGAGGAAATCCTTAATAAATCTGAAAATGACAGAAAAAGATTTATTGCTCTTAAGCTAATTCATAAAGAATTATCTTTAATGCAGGAAGACAAAGTTAGCGCTGATTTTACAAATAATGTAATGGCAAGAGTAAATAAAAAGTTCGCACTTCCAAAACAGCAAAATTATTTTATTGTTTCTATTACTTCTATACTTGTATTAGTCTGTTTAGTAATTGTTACATACGTTGTTACTGCAGTCATTTCCTCTTCAGCACCACAAACCGAATCACTTCAAATTACGGAAACTGTTAATCGTTTTGGTAGTGGATTGATATTAGAATTAAAGAGGTTGTTCAGCGGAAAAAATCTGTCTATCATCGGGTCAGTCTTTTCATTAGGCATTTTAATATCTGGCTACTTTTTCTTTGAACATCAAAAGCGTAGTAAAATAAATTTAGGGTCATAGAGTATTCTTCTTTTATTGTTTGCCTTCCTTTGATAAATTGCTAATAAGTATAAATAAATTATTAGTTTGATGAAATGAGCATGAAAAACCTTTTACACACTTCCGAGTGAATGCCTTCAGCAATAGGAATGATTAAAATGCGAGTTCCATCTGACCATATAGAGAAATTATAAACAGATGAATCACAAATCAGGTTATGTTACAATACTTGGATTACCGAACGCTGGTAAATCCACTTTGCTTAATGCTTTGCTCGGACAGAAGATAGCAATTACAAATAAAAAACCACAAACCACAAGAAAGAAAATTCTTGGAATCCTTTCGCATAAGAATTACCAGATAATATTTCTCGATACTCCGGGAATTCTATCTCCATCATACCTATTGCAGGAAAAAATGATGGAAGAAGTAGCCCAGTCAGTTAATGACGCAGATGTAATCATACTATTAATTGATGCAAAGAAAGATCCTTTAGGTAATGAAACTATTAACCAGAAATTTGTTGTGGAAAATTTAAATAAGGAAAAAAGCAAGATTATAGCTCTGTTAAATAAAGTGGATCTGATCCAACAAAACGATGTGATTAGGTTACTTGAACATTTTGAAAGTATGAATAAATTTAATTCGGTCATTCCAATTTCAGCAACAGAGATTTTTAATTTGGATAGATTATTAGAAACTATTGTAGATGAATTACCGGAAGGACCAAGTTATTATCCGGAAGACGTTGTGGCCGATGAAAATGAGAGATTTTTTGTTTCTGAACTAATACGCGAAAAAATCCTCGAACTCTACAGGGAGGAAATTCCGTACAGCGTCGAAGTTTTAATTAGTGAATTTAAAGAAAGAGAAGAAAATAAAGATTTTATAAGCTCCGAGATTGTTGTTGAGAGAGATACTCAAAAAGCGATTATTATAGGCAAAGGCGGAACAGCAATTAAAAAGCTTGGCCAAATTGCAAGGGAAGCGGTTGAGGAATTTCTTCAGCGGGAAGTGTTTTTGGAATTACGTGTTAAGGTTAGGAAAAATTGGCGTTCAGATGAAAACTTACTTAAGCAGTTTTGATATAAATACGATACGAAAAACAAGATTAAATACTAAAACGCCGACCCATTTCTTTGTAGTAAAATAAAAAATTCTCTAATTTAATTTTTAATTGCATAAAATTATTGATAAAAACTTTTAACTAC
>JBATTD010000365.1:0-2090 GCA_049670345.1 Ignavibacteriaceae bacterium | reverse complement strand
AGGATCAACAGGAACCCAGTTATCTATATCGATATAATCGTAACGCAAACCTGCATTTATAATCAGGTTATTAAATTCAAACCTATCCTGAACATATATACCTGCAAAGACAGGTTCTCTTCCTTTTTCCCATTCAGGTAAGCCATCATTAGTTCTGTTACCCATAACATCATAACCAAAATTGTTCACGCCTCGTCTTCTTATAATATTTTCGGCACCCAAGGGATTCGTAGAGTTTGCATCATTGAAAACAAGACTGGCAAGATTATATGTCACTTCATTGTTTAGAGAAAAGTTTCTAATATCATATTGCTGATATTCACCACCAATTTTTATTGAGTGTTGGTCCAATTCGGTGCTGAAATTAAGACTAGCGTTGTAATTACGTCTGTCCAAATGAACAATCCCTGCTACAACATCACCAGGGGAATTAAACCTGAAGCCCAAAATATTTATTGATTTTGGTCTTGCGAACCGCCCCGTAGTACCTCCAGTTGACCTGTCCCAGATTACACCGGCATCAGCATTTGCAACACTATCACCGTATCCGAGCCAATTGTCTCCTAATATCGGGTCAAACTGATCTTGATTATTAAATGCATAACCAACATTGAGTTCCGCGAAAGTTGTTGGATTAAGCAAATATGTTAATTTCATATTAAAGGATGCATCATCACCTTCCACCTTCTCTGTTCTATCAAGATTCTGGAAGTTTAAGATAACACCGGGAACACGCGCAGCACTCCACGGGTTGTGAGAACTCATGCTGGTATAAGTACCAACCAACCGCACTATGAAGGGATTGAAATCCAGTTGTAGTGAACCAGTTCCTGTATAATTCTCCAGAGAATTTTTCTGAAGTGCGCCTGCAGGATAGAAGAAATCAAGCGTATCATTGGTCAATGGGTCACCGATTCTACCAAGATTCATTCCCGGCCAAGCCAGAGGATTTTGATCGTTTATATAATTATAGTTAAAGAGACCAAAAAATTTGATGTTTTCTGCTACAACGGGTCCACTTGCTGTTAAGACAGCTTCGTTATATCCAAACCAATATGCACCCAATGTCTGCTCGCCGCTGTATCTATCAGAAGTACCATTGAAGCCAATATTATCTGTAATATATTCTCCGGAAAAGTGCCATTGTGATGTGCCGGTTTTTATCTGCTGACGAATAATACCCGAGTTGGCATTACCAAATTCAGCAGTGTATCCACCAGATTGCACCTGGATTTCTTCCAAAGCATCCTGGACAAGAGTCACCCTGCTGCCACCAACCATTGGATCGGTAACACTGGTACCTTCAAGATAGAAACCAACCTCGTCCTGGCGACCGCCACGGATGAAGATAGTATTATCCTGCAAAACAACACCAGGAGTTAGAGCGATAATATTTTCAACACCCCGAACTGGTAGTGCTTCAATATCGTCACTGTTAGTAATTCTGTTAGCATTTGTGTTGTATTTGTTAATTAATTGTTTCTCGGCTACAACTAAAACTTCTCCTACTTCAATTCCTTCCGGAGCAAGCTGAAGATTTAGCTCGGTTGTAAGATCAATATTGATACGGATATTATCAATAGTTATGGCCTGGTAACCAATGTATGAGAATTTTACCTCATACGCCCCTGGTTCAAGGTTGCCAATGGTGTAATCACCATTTACGTCGGTAGCTGCACCAAAAGATGTGCCGACTATAAGGACGTTTGCCCCAATAAGCGCTTCACCTGTTTGCTGATCAGTAACCTTTCCCTTTAGTTTTCCTGTTGTTCCTGCCAGTACAATACCGGGTATCAACAGGATGAAAAAGAGAACAGTAATTAATCTGTTCATTTCTCTCTCCTAGATTATTGATGATTAAAGTTAATTTCTCGAGTGACAAATTTATTTCACTCAGCATAAGAACAAAACATTCGCTTCCATATTTTAGAACATACGAAAGCGTTGAACTCCGATTAATAAATACTGGAAATTAATAATGGTATTTTCCATTAAAGTAAAACACTATAATAGAGTTTGCCTTATCGGAGAGTATGTTAGTGGTTGACACACTTTTAATTAGAAAAGAGTAAAAAATTTCATTTACCTCC
>JBATTD010000364.1:0-3664 GCA_049670345.1 Ignavibacteriaceae bacterium | reverse complement strand
GGTGTAACCCGCGAAGCCTTCCAAGCTTATATAATCTTTTATTATAAAAAATATTAATCCTGTTCCAACTGAATATCCTAATACACCCGACTCGCTTTTATACTTGCTAACATCAGTACCTTCAGGAGAATTAATTGTATTGGTAAGTGAAACATTATTAAAATTTACAGAACCATCAACTATTTTCCAGCTTAAAAAACTTGTTATTGCATAACCGAAATCTACACCCACAGCCCAGTTCTTTAGATCAAGTTCAAACGTGTAATTCGTATTTCCATCAACTGAAGTTTCTGATGCTTCCCTGGTTCTTGATAACGATTGATAATAACCTTTTGCAGTTAAGATAAAACCACTTTCCCATGTTGCTCTGAAAAAATTAACTCCAACACGGTAACCAACTGCTCCGTAATATTCCTCTAATCGGTCATCAAGTGTGCCGGATTTCATCTCATTAAAATAATTAACGAATTGGTTCAACCCATCTGCTTTATAGGATTGATATGCCACTCCGCCATAACCACCAAAAAATCCAAGACAGCCAAAACCAAAGGTTTGTGAATTGATATTCGTGTTGAATAAAACAACAGATATAATGATTACTGTATAAAAGATATTTTTCTTGAGCATATCAGAAAATAGAATATAGACTTTTTAACTTAAGAATAAATTCAATTAAATGATATTCCTATCGTTAGAACCGCAATTGCAAAGAAACCGCCACAATCAACAAAAATAGTATATTACGAAAAGGTTTCAACATCTTCGATTTCCACCGTTTCAAACTGGGAACATTTTTATAATTTCTCCCATTATAATATAGATATTTTGTATTTACCGTTATAATAAAATTATATATTAAAGAATTGCAAGGCACATTTTAATTATTTAATTATTTATCTTCTCAGGAAAAAGTAATTTATTTATGGTAAAAAGTTTTAGGGATCCTATTAGTGGTCTTACTCACTTTATCGGAATTATTTTATCAGTTATAGGAACAATTGTTCTTCTTACACGCAATGAAGAGCCGTTCACTGTATATCATACAACTTCTTTTCTCATCTTTGGTTTTTCTATGACCCTTCTATATACAATTAGCACATTATATCATTGGTTACCTCTTTCTGAAAAGAATTTAATTATTGTCAGAAAAATAGATCATATAATGATTTTTGTTTTTATTGCTGCTTCTTATACTCCCGTGTGTCTTATAACATTACGTGAAAGCTGGGGTTGGATTATTTTAGGCATAGTTTGGGGATTAACTCTTGCCGGATTTTTTCTAAAATTATTTTGGATTAATGCCCCGCGTTTTCTCTATACTTCAATTTATTTAGTAATGGGATGGATAATTATTGCAGCTATTTTGCCTCTATCAAAAGTAATGCCTTCACAAGGATTATTGTGGCTTGCTTTAGGTGGAATTTTTTATTCTGCAGGTGCTGTAATTTATGCGATTAAAAAGCCAGATCCCCTGCCAAATGTATTTGGTTTTCATGAAATATTTCATCTTTTTATAATGGCTGGAAGTTTTTCCATTTTTTGGATGATATACAAATTTGTTTAAAAACTAAATATGAAACGATCTCTTTAGCCGACAATTATTGATAATGTAATTCAAAATCTTTTTATCTCATAAATAAATACTCTAAATCAGGTGTATCTATCCAGCTTAAACTTTTCACCTAAGTACAGTTTTTTAACTTCTTCATCTTTAGCCAGTTCATCGGCGCTGCCATGTTTAAATATTACGCCCTCAATTAAAATGTACGCTTTATCAACAATGCTCAAAGTTTCATGAACATTATGATCAGTTATTAATATACCTATTCCCCTGTTCTTTAGGTTTGCAACTATGACCATAATATCTTCAACTGCAATGGGATCAACACCTGCAAACGGTTCATCCAATAAAATAAAACTCGGATCGGTTGCGAGTGCACGTGCAATTTCGGTTCTTCTTCTTTCTCCGCCACTCAACTGGAATCCCTTACTCTTCCTTATATTGGCAATTGATAATTCCTCAAGCAGTTGTTCAACCTTTTCTTTTCTCTGTTCAGAAGTTAGCCTGGTCATTTCCAGAACAGCCATAAGATTATCTTCAACCGATAATCTACGGAATATAGAATTTTCCTGTGGTAAATATCCAATCCCCATTTTAGCTCTTTTATACATCGGTATTTTTGTGATTTCATTATCATCTAAAAATACTTTTCCCGATTCAGGTTTTATCATTCCCATTATCATGTAAAATGTAGTGGTTTTTCCTGCGCCATTTGGACCGAGCAATCCTACGATTTCACCCTTTGATACCTGCACGGATGCTTTGTCCACCACTTTTCGTTTTTTATATATTTTTACTAAATCTTCGCTGCTTAATGTTTTTGCCATAGAAATTTTCTACTGTATGTTATTCAATAAATCTGATTTATTCGGACGATTCTGATAAAAAATAAATTTGGGTAAGGTGAATGCCCGTTCATTTCCTGCTACCTGTTTTTCAGGATGATATTCACTCGTAGGGGATCCGTATAATCGTACTTCAGTCACTTCATTATCTTCAAAAATAATGGACACATTCTTTGCACTAGATTTTGTAAGCCCGTTAGCTTCTTCCACCTCGTAAAGATAATAGATACTTAACACATTTTCTTCAAACTCAGCTTTTAACAGCTTATTATTTGCAAAGAATAATCTTACATTTTTGGATGATGTCTGATCAAATCTTTCTTTATACTTACTGTTTTGAGAAAGCATAAATGCTTTACCAATTACATCAAGCTGTTTTATGTTTTTATCTTCTATATAAATGGTGATTGAATCGCCGGTTAGCTGAGAATTTTCATACCAGAGAATCGGCTGACCCACATCTTCGGATAATTTATGTGTGATAATTGTTTCGCTATCCCGAAGATAAAGAGTGAAATCGTTTACTGATGCAAATCCGCCTTTAATAATTTTTACTGAATCAACTGCTTTAAAAATATTTGAAGTGTCTCTGAAAGCTTCCATAATGCCAGCTTTGATTATAAGCGTATCAACATTAAATTCATTCTCAGAAACATACGATGTATCGTATTGTATTAAAATAGGGTTTTTATTTATCAGCGTATATTTTCTTTCAGGATAATCTTCAAGATGATCGCCGTAAATAGTTGTGTTATTCTCTAGACTTCTTATTCTAACATTATTATCCGCAAAACTGATTTTTGTATTTCTAAAGTGCTCCAGTTTATCTGCAATTATTTCGTTGCTTGCATCCACAATTTTTACATTACCAATTGATACTGCTCTGTCTTCCTTCTGAAAGTAAGTAAGTTCATCTGCAAAAAGAGTCATCACCGAATCGAACAGAGTAACATTTGTTTGAAAGAATGCTCTGTTTTCTTCAAAAAAATATTCGCCGCTGTCTGCTTGTAAAATTACCTTCTGGTCATCCAAAGTAATCCCCGCAGTACTTTTTGTTCTTCTCTCATTTCCATAATAAAATCCTTCTTCAGTTATTATAGTTAGAGAGTCTTGCTTGGCAATTACATTACCTTTCAGTATTGCATTATTTCTTGCTAAAAACTGCATGGCTTTATCGCACGTAATAACCACATTACCTTGAGTAAGCACCACATTACTATAAATTTCCCTAACAGATTCCCCATCAATAACTTTACCT
>JBATTD010000363.1:0-10494 GCA_049670345.1 Ignavibacteriaceae bacterium | reverse complement strand
GTGCAAAAAGTAAATGAACTTGGAGGTACTGTCGTGACTCTTTCCGGTCCGGATGGATTTATTTATGATCCCGATGGTGTAATGAACGAAAAAGGAGATTACTTATTAAAGCTAAGAGCCAGCAA
Organism: Ignavibacteriaceae bacterium; assembly: GCA_049670345.1. GTDB lineage: Bacteria > Bacteroidota > Ignavibacteria > Ignavibacteriales > Ignavibacteriaceae > BMS3ABIN03. The sequence goes on along the minus strand of JBATTD010000363.1, from coordinate 10,369 downwards.
CAAAGATGCTGTTGAGGATTATTCAAAAGAATTTAAAGTTGAATTTTTGCCGGGCAAAAAGCCATGGAGTATAAAGGTGGATGTTGCTCTTCCCTGTGCAACGCAAAATGAAATTTATGAGAACGAAGCCAAGGAGTTGGTAAAGAATGGGTGCTACTGTGTTTGCGAAGGAGCAAACATGCCAACAACAGCTGAAGCTTATAAAGTGTTTACAGAAGCAGGAATACTTTACGCACCGGGCAAAGCTTCTAACGCAGGAGGTGTGGCTACATCGGGTTTAGAGATGTCGCAAAACAGTATGCGTCTTCCCTGGTCACGAGAAGAGGTTGATAATCGGCTTCATGAAATTATGGTTAGAATTCACGATACATGTTTAACAACCGCAGAGAAGTTTGGCGCACCGGGTAATTACGTTAATGGTGCAAACATTGCAGGATTCCTTAAAGTTGCGGATGCTATGCTGGATCAGGGCTTAGTTTAATAAGATAGTATGATGAGTAAATCTTCAACATTAGATCAACTAAAGCATTACAGCCTGGAAAATGTTTTTAGTTCGCGTATTAAAAAATTCCAAAAATTAATGCGCTACAAAGTACGTGAGATACTTCTTGTATCAAGCATCTACGATAATTATCTCTTTGAAGAAGACGGTAGACTGTACGAACTGATCCGCGAAGAATATCAAAACCTGAATTTAAGCCAGGCGCCGGAAATTATACACGTAACAACCGGAATGGAAGCATTGGAATTGCTCCGCGATAAGAACGAATTCGATATGATAATGACAACTCTTCATATTGAAGATATGCATCCGACAGTGTTTGCAAGACAGGTAAAGGAAATAAATAAATCACTTCCGATAATGCTTTTAGCATACGATAACAGGGAACGGAAGGAATTGATGCTTAATTACGACACTACCGTTTTTTCAAGAGTATTCATATGGGGTGGAGATTATCATCTTCTTATAGGGATGGTAAAATGCGTGGAAGACATAATTAATGTAAAAAACGATACGGAAAGCATAGGTGTGCAAGTAATCATATTGGTTGAAGATAATGTGCGGTTTTATTCTTCTTACCTGCCGATTATTTACACAGAAGTTTTTAAACAGGCACAGAGATTAATAAGAGAGGGAGTTAATACAACTCACCGTTACCTGCGAATGCGTGCACGACCCAAAATTTTACTCTGCACAACTTACGAGGAAGCATGGGAATGTTTTGAAAAATATAAAGAGTATGTGCTAGGTATAATTGCAGATAACAATTTTAAAAAAGACGGACACAGAGACCCTGAAGCCGGGCTGAAGCTTGCAGCCGCAGTAAAAGCTGAGCTCAAGGATATTCCAATACTTATACAAACAAGTGATCAGACAATTGCAGAGAAGGCAGAAGAAGTTGATGCATCTTATCTATTTAAAAACTCTCCCCGTCTTTTGTACGATTTGAGAAAATTTATGATGGACCACTTTGGCTTTGGAGATTTTATTCTTAAAACACCTGATGGCAAAGAAGTTGCAAGAGCATCTAATTTAAAAGAGCTCGCAAAAGAGTTAAAAAACATTTCCGATGAAAGTTTATTGTATCATGCAGAGGGTAATCATTTTTCCAAATGGTTAAAAGCACGAACTGAATTTTGGCTCGCACATCAGTTGCGACCAAGAAAGGTAAGCGACTTTGCATCAACAGAAGAACTTCGCGAAGAACTTATTGCAGCTATTAACGGCTATATTAGTGATAGATCCAGAGGTGTTATTTCAGATTTTGATAAAGATTCGTTTGATATTTATAACAGCTTTGCCCGAATCGGAGGAGGTTCGCTTGGTGGTAAAGCGCGTGGCTTGGGATTTATAAATTCTCTGATAGCTAACTATGATGTTAATAATTTATTTGAAGGGGTTACAATTTCAGTTCCATCTGCGGTGGTAATTGGCACTGAGGTTTTTGATAGTTTCATGAGTGAAAATGATCTTGAAATATTTGCGATGAATGAAACAGATGATTTGCTAATAACTAAAAAGTTTATCGAAGCATCATACTTTCCTCAAAACGTTGTAGAAAAACTATCCGGGTTTTTAGATACTGTTCAAGTTCCTCTTGCAGTACGGTCATCAAGTTTGCTCGAAGATTCACAATTTCAGCCCTTTGCAGGAGTGTATGAAACATATATGCTGCCGAACAGTAATGAAGATAAAAAGGTAAGATTGGATGAACTGATACAGACCATCAGGTGTGTTTATGCTTCCACGTTTCATCAAAAAGCAAAGGATTATATGAAAGCAACTTCGTACCGACTTGAAGAAGAAAAAATGGCTGTGATAGTACAAAGACTTGTTGGTAATGAACGAACCGGAAAATTTTATCCAAACTTTTCGGGTGTGGCTAAATCATATAATTTTTATCCTGTACCACCTCAAAAATCTGATGACGGAATTGCGCTTGTGGCCCTTGGGCTTGGTAAAACAGTTGTGGAGGGGGGTAATACAGTACGCTTCTGTCCAAGTTATCCAAAACATCTTCTTCAGTTTTTTTCAACAAAAGAAACAATTAAAAACGCCCAGCAGAATTTTTATGCTTTAGACCTTACCGAAAAACTTGATCACTCTCCTGCTGATATATCTGACTCGATGGTTAAGAAATATGACCTTGATGCCGCAGAAAAAGAAGGAACTTTATTCCAGGTTGGGTCAACTTATTCGCCTGAAAACGATGCAGTTTACGATGGTATATCAAGAGAGGGAATGAGGGTGGTTACTTTTGCTCCAATATTAAAACACGATGTTTTTCCACTAGCGGAAATTCTTAATCTTCTTTTAGGATTAGGAACATGGGGAATGGGCTCCCAGATTGAAATAGAATTTGCTGTTAACTTAGATGTGCCGAAGGATAAACCCAAAGAATTTGCAATGCTTCAAATGAGACCGTTAGTTATAAGCGGTGAGATTGAAGAATTAGCTGTTGATGATTACAAAGAAGAAGAGCTAATATGCCATAGTGATAAAGTGCTGGGCAACGGTGCAATAGAGAATATTCAAGATATTGTTTTCGTCGATATAAACAAATTCAATAGAGGAAGAAGCAAAGATGCGGCTGGCGAAATAAACCAGTTAAACTCAAAATTAGTTGAACAAAAGAAACCATACATTTTAATTGGTGTTGGCAGGTGGGGCAGTTTGGATCCATGGTTAGGCATACCTGTTACGTGGGATCAAATTTCAGGTGCGGCAGCAATTGTTGAATCGGGATTTGCTGATTTTAATGTTACCCCTTCACAGGGTTCTCACTTTTTCCAAAATATTACATCTTTTAAAATCGGTTACTTTACTGTTAACTCATTTATTAAGGTGGGATTTATTGATTGGGACTGGCTGTTAAAGCAAAACCCTGTTGAGGAATTGGAATTCACAAAACATTTACACTTCGATAAACCGTTTTCAATAAAAATAAACGGACACAAGAATAAAGGAGTAATTACCAAACCGGGGAATTGATATTCTTCGTTCATTAATTACTTGTTAGCTGTTGTAATAATTTCTATTACAGAAATTTCACAAAAACCGTTATATCTTCTTTATAATTCAAATGTTAGTTTTCATTACAAATAATTCATCAGCTAAAGAGATGAAGCGAGTCCCGATAAGCCTGTCTACCGCAGGAAGGTCGGGGCGAGTTCCATCTGACCTTAATTTACAATTCCGCCAGAGGCGGACAAGTATAAACAGATGAATAAACTAAACAATAATTAAAACATTTATGGAGGAAATAAATGTCTGAATACGTAAAAAGCTTAATGGCAGAAGTAAAAGCTAAGCATCCAGCTCAGCCGGAATTTCATCAGGCAGTTGAAGAAGTTGCAGATTCATTGAGTCTCGTTTTAGAAAAACATCCCGAATACCGCACTTCAAAAATATTAGAAAGAATTATTGAACCGGAAAGAGTTATTATCTTTCGCGTTCCCTGGGTTGATGACCAGGGGGAAGTGAATGTTAACATTGGTTACAGAATTGAAATGAATTCTGCAATCGGACCTTATAAGGGCGGATTAAGATTCCATCCTTCCGTAAACCTCGGCATTCTTAAATTCTTAGCATTCGAACAGGTATTTAAGAACAGCTTAACTACATTACCAATGGGCGGTGGAAAGGGCGGCTCCGATTTTGATCCAAAAGGTAAAAGCGATCTTAAAATTATGAGATTCTGCCAGGCATTTATGAGCGAGTTGTTCCGCCACATAGGACCAAACACAGATGTTCCCGCAGGCGATATTGGCGTAGGCGGAAGAGAGATTGGTTATATGTTCGGACAGTATAAAAAATTGAAAAATGAATTTGCGGGTGTGCTCACCGGTAAAGGTTTGAACTGGGGTGGATCTCTCATAAGACCCGAAGCAACTGGTTACGGTGCTGTCTACTTTGCTGCTGAAATGCTTGCAACAAGAAATGAAACAATGGAAGGAAAAACCTGTCTTGTTTCAGGAAGCGGTAACGTTGCACAATACACAACCGAAAAAATTCTTCAGCTTGGTGGTAAAGTATTTACAGTGTCCGATTCTAACGGATATATTTATGATGAAGAAGGAATTGACGAAGAAAAATTGAAATTCGTTATGGAGTTAAAGAATGTAAGAAGAGGAAGAATTAAAGAATATACTGAAAAGTATAAGAATGCTGTTTACACTCAACTCGATATGAACATGGATCACAACCCATTATGGAATCACAAAGCTGATTGCGCATTCCCGAGTGCAACTCAAAATGAAATAAACGCAAAAGATGCCCAGAACCTTATTAGCAACGGCGTTTATGTAGTCAGCGAAGGTGCAAATATGCCAACCACAATAGATGGTATTAAAATATTCTTAGATAACAAGATACTTTATGGCCCCGGCAAAGCAGCTAATGCAGGCGGTGTTGCTGTATCAGGTCTTGAGATGTCACAAAACAGCATGAGATATTCCTGGACAAGAGAAGAAGTTGATAACAAGTTACAGGGTATAATGAAGAGCATTCACCAGACTTGTGTTGATACTGCAGACAGATTTGGAACACCCGGCAATTATGTAAACGGTGCAAACATTGGCGGTTTCCTTAAAGTAGCTGATTCAATGATGGATCAGGGTGTTGTTTAATCTATAAGAAAATGCGATGGGACAATTTTGGTTTTTACTGAAACTCATCATTAATACTGGCGAAGCAACTATATATTCCATTCTTAATAGTTGCTTCGCTTTTTTATATTAATATGTTCCTATGTCCTGTGGGAATTTTAAAAAGCAAAAATTCTATTTATATTTAGTTCGTTATTATTCTAAACAAACTAAATGAAAAAACCACACGACATAAAACTGGACCTAAAAGCGGATTGGAACATTGAAGGTTCCTGGAACAGATTCCATGGCTTTCAGGAGTTGATGCGTTATCGCATTCGTGATATACTTTTAGTATCAAGTCTATACGATCTATACTTATTTGAAGAAGATGGCAGACTTTATGAATTAATTAGAAGTGAATATTTTGATTTAAGTCTTAGTCACTCCCCCGAACTTACTCGTGTATCAAGCGGACATCAAGCAATACAGCTTGCAAAAGAAGAGGAAAGATTTGACCTGATAATTACAACTATGCACATTGAAGATATGCACGCAATTAACTTTGCCAAGCTGGTTCGTAAATCCGGTTTGAAAATACCCGTTGTGCTGCTTACACACGATAACCGGGAACTGAAATCGCTTATGCATAATCCCGATAAAAAAGTATTTGATAATATATTTATCTGGACAGGTGACTACCGAATCATCTTGGGAATTGTAAAGTATCTTGAAGATAAATTAAATGTTGAACACGATAGTAATGTGATTGGTGTTCAGGTAATTTTATTTATCGAAGATAATGTTCGGTACTACTCTTCATTTCTTCCAATCATTTATACTGAAGTATTGAAGCAATCGCAAAGATTAATTACTGAAGGTGTAAGTCTATCACATAAATTTTTGAGAATGCGTGCAAGACCTAAAATCCTATTATGTTCTTCTTACGAAGAAGCATGGAAGTATTATAAAAAATATAAAAATCTTGTGCTTGGAGTAATTTCCGATATTGCATTTCCTCGTAGAAGCAGGTTAGATAACAAAGCAGGAATTAATTTTGCAAAAGCGGTAAAGAAGGACTTGCCTGATATTCCTATTCTTCTTGCTTCCAATAATCCAGATAACGAAAAGTTAGCATATAAAGTTGAAGCATCTTTTTTGCTGAAAAACTCTCCCACTTTATTAAATGATCTGGGAGAATTTCTCAACAGTCATTTCAGTTTTGGAGATTTTGTATTCAAAACTTCCGACGGCAAAGAAGTAGGTTGTGCAACTGATCTTAAAACACTTGAAGCAAGTTTAAAAGTAGTTCCGTTAGAAAGCATAAGATTTCATGGTGAGCGAAATCATTTTTCAAACTGGCTAAAGGCGAGAACAGAATTCTGGCTTGCACACCAGCTCCGCCCTAGAAAAATATCCGATTACCCAAACGATGAAGCACTCCGGCAGGATCTAATTGAATCTTTGCATAATTACAGAACATTAAGGCAAAGAGGATTGATTGCAGACTTTAATAAAGAAACATTCGATCCGGAAAGTAGTTTAGCAAGAATTGGCGGGGGATCTCTTGGCGGTAAAGCCAGAGGATTAGGATTTGTAAATACATTAATTACCAATTATAATATTAGAGATCAGTTTGAGAATGTACAGATTTACATTCCATCTGCTGTTGTTTTGGGCACGAATGTTTTTGATGAATTTATGAAAGTGAACAATCTGAAAGAGTTTGCTTTAAATTGTGAGAGCGATGAAGAGATCACCGAGAAATTTTTGAAAGCATCAAAATTTCCAAAAGAAGCATTTAACTATCTTAAAGATTTTTTAGAGCTTATCACAACTCCTTTAGCAGTAAGATCATCAAGCTTGCTTGAAGACTCACAGTATCACCCTTTCGCAGGAGTATATCAAACCTATATGATCCCAAACAACCTTCCCCATCTTTCTGCAAGATTAAGTGGTCTGATCTCTGCAATTAAAAGAGTGTATGCTTCAACCTTTTACCAGGGTGCAAAAAATTATATACGAGTTACATCCTACAGAACCGAAGAAGAAAAGATGGCAGTTATTATTCAAAAGATGGTTGGGTCAACTCATCAAAACAGATTTTATCCTGATTTTAGCGGGGTAGCAAAATCTTACAACTTTTATCCGTCGCCCGGTCAGGATTCATCTGAAGGAGTTATTTCAGTAGCACTTGGTTTGGGGAAAACTGTTGTAGAGGGTGGAAACGCGGTTAGATTCAATCCAAAATATCCTGACGACCTAATTCAATTTTATTCGGTTGAAGAATCGTTAAACAATTCACAAAAAGGATTTTACGCATTAAAGCTTGATGAGAAAACTGATTTTGGAAATGTACCTCACGATATACTTGTGAAACAGTTCGATCTTGATGTTGCAGAAGAAGATGGTTCTCTTAATTATGTCGGCTCAACATACGTTGCAGATAATGATGCTATTTATGATGGTCTATCACGAATAGGACCACGCGTAGTAACATTCGGTCCAATATTAAAAAACAAGTTGTTCCCTCTTCCAGACATACTAAATTTATTACTTGATATCGGTACATGGGGAATGGGAACCCCTATCGAAATTGAATTTGCGGTTAATATGAATTCCGGTTTCGAGAAGAAAAGAGAGTTTGAATTATTACAGATGAGACCTCTGGTAGTTAGTTACGAAGAAGAACAATTGAAAATTGAGGACCATTCCGAAGACGAACTGATTTGCAGCAGCACACAGGTTCTTGGCAATGGTATTATAGATGATGTAAGAGATGTAGTTTTGGTTGATTATCATTTATTCGAACGTGCTAAGAGTTATAACGTGGCTGCGGAGGTTGCATCCTTTAACCGCCAGCTTATGAATGAAAACCGACCTTATTTATTAATCGGTGTTGGAAGATGGGGTTCGTTGGACCCCTGGCTTGGAATTCCTGTAACGTGGGAACAAATAGCAGGTGCTAAAGCAATTGTAGAAACAAGCTTCAAGGAAATGGCTGTTGAACCATCTCAGGGTTCACACTTCTTCCAGAATATTACTTCATTTATGGTTGGTTATTTTACTATTAATACCATCCATAAAAAAGGATTTATTAATTGGGACTGGCTTCTTTCCAGAAAACCATATGCAAAAAAAGAATTTACAAAGCACCTGAGATTTAAAAAACCTCTACTTTTAAAAATGAATGGTCATAAGAATAAAGGCATTATTCTAAAACCCGAGGAGTAGAATAACATCCTTTATATTTTTTAAAATCATATTATCATTTATAAACATTTATAGGAGTAATAATTATGATACGAAAATTTTTAATTGCCTTTGTTTGTATCTTTGCCGTCGGCGTTTCCTTCGCACAAAAAGATCTTTCGTACCTTGATAATGAAAAAGGTACATCGATGGAACCAATATTGGCGGCAGCAGAACCATTGGTTGAAGAAATTGAGGGTGGAAATTATGAAATTGTTAGAATGGAATATGATTTAATTTTTGGTGAGAAGAGCACTTACAGGACTTTATTTGACGGATACACTTATGGAATAGCTGCGTTTGGTGATTACAGAATAGAAGATATTGATGTTTCAGTTTATGTAAAAAGCAGAGGTGATTGGAAATTAGTTGAAGAGGATGCTGAAAATGATGACGTGGCTACTGTTTCAATTAAGCCGCGTGTTAAAGAGGAATATAAAATTGTAATTTCGGTTTATAAGTTTAAAAAAGGTTATAGTGTTGGACATTACGGTTTAATGATATTTCACGAATAATTTTTTAACCTAATGAGTTTTGTAACTGGTAATAGAATTACGGTATTGAAGTTTATAATTTTGGTAATACTGTTAAACAGAATAACTTATATAAAATAAAGCGAGTCCCATCAGAGAAAAATGAAAAATTATAAGCAGATGAATTGGTCTTTTATACGAAATGTTTTTACCCTTGTTATAAGTCTTTTGCTTTTTTCTTTCTCTATCTCTATTGGCTGGGTTGAGATAATTGATGATGCGTATATATATTTTCGTTATGCTTTTAATTTTGCAAACGGTTATGGGTATGTTTATAACATTGGGCAAAATGTAGAAGCCGTCACAAGTGTAACATGGACTTTTCTCCTTACAACTACTGCATTTTTCTCAGTTCCCCCTGAAATAAGTTCAAGAATTTTCGGATACTTATGTGGCGTAATAATTATAATTCTGCTTTGGAAGGAGTTGCGCGATAAAAATATTTCTCCAATAATTATATTTTTTGTGCTTTTACTTTTTGTAACTAACAGGAATTATTATGCATCAATTATGATGGGGCTGGAGACCGGTTTGTATTCACTATTGTTACTCCTTTTTTACCTTTCCGCGAAGCAGAGTGCAAAATCTATAAGGCATCAATTTATTTTTAGTGCCATTGGTCTTCTGCTTTTTTTAACAAGACCTGAATCAGCATTAATATTCTTAATGATATTCCTTGGCTTGATCATTATAAACTTTGATGATAGTGAACCGCCAACAGTTGCATTAACTGTTTTAATTGTTGGAGTAATGCTAATAAGCTTCTTGCGATATTCAGTTTTCGGTGTTTATCTTCCAAACAGTGTATTATCTAAATCGCTCCTGATTGAATCAATAAGTAATTTGAATATTTTACTTCCGCGCATTTTATATGGTTCGTATTACATCGCCCTTTGGCTATTATCATCACTGTTTCTAACCATACCCGCATTATTGAATGTTCGGTTTTTCTTGACAGAGAAATCATTCAGTATATTTGTTGCCGGCTCAATAATATTAACCGGGATTTTTGTGGCTTTACTAAATGCCGGAGATTGGATGCCTTTCAGCAGACTTCTTACGCCCTACTTTCCAATCATAACTATACTAAGTGCAATTTCAATTAATAGGTTTGTACGAGAGAATAAATGGTTTCCGCGAATAGGAATAAATCTGATCACTTTCGCAGCTGCAGTATTAATCAGTGCTTATTCATTATGGATGCTATTGCCAATATCATATTTTAAGTATGAGCCATGGGCTGAAGGAAAGTGTTATGAAGATGCTGGCAACTTACTAAAGCCCTATTTGAATGAGACCACCGTAATTGCGCCGGAAGCTATTGGAACGATTGGATACAAATTCAAAGAAATTACAATACAAGATTACTTTGGATTAACAGAACCTTACATTGCCAAAAATGGTACCATTCCTCATGCAGCTTATAATATGGGAAAACATCACTACGAATACACAATGAGGAAACAGCCTGATCTGTTTTTCTTTCACAGCGATTT
>JBATTD010000362.1:0-3753 GCA_049670345.1 Ignavibacteriaceae bacterium | reverse complement strand
GGTTTCGGGCGTGCAAGATCAATCTCTTTGTGTGCAGTGTTTACATCACCGCATATAACTATTTTCTTATCCTGCTTTAATAATTTCTTTAAGTGTTTCAGAAAAGTTTCGTAAAAATCCATTTTATATTGAAGGCGTTCTTGTTTTGCTTTGCCATTTGGAAAGTAATTATTGAAGAGAACAAATTCATCGAACTCAGTTACAAGAAATCTTCCTTCGCTGTCAAACTTCTCTATTCCAATTCCATTTAAAACTTTTACAGGATTGAGTTTTGTATAAGTAGCTGTTCCACTATAACCTTTTCTTTCGGCAGATGAAAAATATGAAGTATAACCATTTACATTTAACAGTTCATCTGAAAGCTGTTCTTTCATCGCTTTTGTTTCCTGAAGACATAAAATATCAGGTTTCTCTTTGTTGAACCAATCTAAAAATCCTTTTTTATAGATCGCTCTAATCCCATTAATGTTCCAGGATAATAATTTCATTTGTTAACCCTTTTTAATAAAAAAATAAAGGTGCGATATGAATGGGGAAATCAAAAACCGGCAAATAATCTCCAAATCTGAGTTACAAAGAAACAAACTGCAATACCCATTACCACCGGGAGTAAAGTAGAAACTACTGTCCACTTAACACTTTTTGTTTCCCTGTAAATTGTATAGATGGTAGTTGAACATGGATTGTGAAGCAAGCTGAACAGCATTAGATTAATTCCGGTTAGCAAAGTCCAGCCGCCCGCCATAAGTATATCTCCGGTTGCAGTAACAGAATCCAGCTCAAACATAACGCCGTCTCCGCTTCCCACACCGGCTATACCCGCAACCAAAACTGTAAGCATAAGGATAGTTGGAATTACAATTTCATTTGCAGGAATAGCAATAATGTATGCAAGAATTATCACTCCGTTCAATCCGATAATTAAAGAAACGGGATCGACCCAATTAATAAATAACCCGGCAACACTTTCGCCACCGACGGTAATGTTTGATACGAGCCAGATTACAATTCCTGCGGGGATGGCAAAAACAACAGCACGCCAAAGAACTATTAATGTTCTGTCAATCAAAGAAGTGTAAAGTGTTCGAAGCACACGCGGTGGACGGTATGGTGGGAGTTCCAGACTAAATGCCGATGCTTCACCTTTTAAAACTGTTCTTGATAAAGCCCAGGAGACAACAAGACTTAAAACAATTCCTAATACAGCAATTCCAACGACAGCCCCGGCTGAAACTAATCCGGCTAAATGAGCAGGGACAGCACCCCCAATAAAAATTGTTGCAATTAATATTTGTGTCGGCCATCTTCCGTTACAAAGAGAAAAATTATTTGTGATAATTGCTATGATTCTTTCGCGCGGACTATCGATCACCCTTGCTGCGACAACACCTGCAGCATTACAACCGAAACCCATTGCCATAGTTAATGCCTGTTTACCATGTGCACCTGCTCTTCTATAAAGATTGTCCATGTTGAACGCAACCCTTGGCAAATATCCGAAATCCTCTAACAACGTAAACAACGGAAAGAAAATTGCCATCGGCGGAAGCATTACACTTATAACCCAGGCCATTGCAAGGTATGCACCATCAATCAATACGCCTCCCAGCCACCAGGGTAAGCCAATTGTAAACGAAAAATCTTTTAACATAGGATGAAAATTATCGATCAACAAAGAAGCAAGCATCGCCGATGGTACATTTGCGCCTTCAATAGTAAGCCAGAAAATTACAGCAAGAACAAGAAACATCATTGGAAACCCTAACACAGGACTTGTTACTATACGGTCTAAAGTTCTATCAAGACTAAATGTTGGTTTTTCTGTTGGAGTAGTAACAGATTTTTGTGCGATAGTTGTAGCATTGGCAAAAATGGATTCCATAAGTTTATCGTGAAAGTTTTCACCAATTTCCCATCTAAGGTTATTAGCGAGAGACAGGATAGCTTCGTTATTATGTCTGTGGGTTTTAGCCATCAAATGCTCTCAGCTTTCAATTCTATATTTTCTATCGATGTGTTTACCTGCTTAAGGCTACCAAGTTCACCTGTGCGAACAGCTTCTATTATGCTTTGATCGCCTTCTAACAATCTTAGCGCAACCCATGTTGCATTTGGAATATCCGGGAATGCTTGTTTAATCTCTCGCGATAGTTTTTCAACTGCAAAATTTAGTTCATTTGATTTGCTTTTAAATCTATACGGTTTGCAAACAAATTTTCCCGATGCAACTTCAAAAATTGCGTTAATCAAATTTTGCATTCCAACATTTTGGCGTGCTTCTGTTGGGATGACCGGAATACCCAAATCTTTTGCTAACTGCCTTTCATCAATTTTAATATTATTTCTTTTTGCTTCATCCATCAGATTAAGGCATAAAACTGCACGATCGGTTATCTCAAGAACTTGCAAAACCAAATTTAAATTTCTCTCTAATCGTGTTGAATCCACAACAACAACTGTTACGTCCGGCTGACCAAAAAGTATAAAATCTCTTGCAACTTGTTCATCTGTGCTTGTTGAAAGAAGTGAATACGTACCGGGCAAATCAACAAGCTTGAATTTTGAATCGTTATACTCAAATCCACCTTCGGCTCTCGCTACAGTTTTGCCGGGCCAGTTGCCGGTGTGCTGTTTTAGTCCGGTAAGATTATTAAACACAGTGCTTTTTCCTGTGTTTGGATTACCTGCAAGAGCAACTACGTAATCGTAGTCTTTCATATTAATACCGAGTTTTTTCAGGTTCCCGATATTATGAACAGGACATGTAGCACAATTATTTGTATCAATCATTTTATTCTTCGTTTATTAGATAAATTTTGTCGGCCTGCGTTTTTCTTAATGCAATAGATGCACCGCGAATTTTATATGCAACGGGGTCTCCGCCAATACTTTTCATTTCCGCTTCAATTTCAGTTCCCGGTACAATTCCAAGATCCATCAATCTTCTTCTTTGCTGCCCTCTGCATCTTTTCGAAATGCCTAAAACAATTCCTTTATCACCAACCGATAGTGCAGATAGTGATCTGAATTTTTCTGTAACAGTTGATTCACCTTTAATTGGTACAATCGTTACATTTTTTGCGAACAGCGGGGCAAGGACAACTTCATCTCCATTGGCTAAAAACTTTATTCTATCTTTTGATAACTCAATCATCCTTACCTGCATGCCGGGATAAAGTCCGGCAGCAATAAGCTGGCTGTAAATTGCGTGCGGTTCATCCTCAATATGAATTATGCGTGCAAACTCCCCCATCTTAAGTGTGCTCAATGCACTGCCCTTCTTTACGGGCAAATCTCCTTTGGCAGAAGGAATTGGATCACCATGCGGATCGAATACCGGGTTGCCAATCTGTGCGGCTAAGGCATCTGCCTGTGCAGGAGTGATGTTGTGCTCAATTTCCTCTGCGGCGATATGCCAATCTTCTTCGCCAACACTCGTTTCATCTGCAAGATACTTTTCCCATAACCTATGCGTACGAATAATTCTTAATGCATATGCGCGGCCTTCCGGCGTAAGGCTAATTCCGGTTTCGTGTGAAGTTATTAGTTCGAGCTCTTCAAGTTTTTTTACAACTTTTGCAGCATCATCGGCAGAAATGGATACGTTACCGGCAACACTGTTAAGCGTGCAGTTAATTCTGTTATACTCGCAGTTGTAAAGATGTTTTAATGAATCTTCAATCAATACTCTGTGAGTATTTTTTTTGCTTCTTTTCAAGTGTGCAATTAATCCATTCGTGGGTAAGTAAACCC
>JBATTD010000361.1:0-3772 GCA_049670345.1 Ignavibacteriaceae bacterium | reverse complement strand
ATATAACTCAATCCAACTTCTTCAGCATCACCCTCCGGACGATTTAATCTTTGAACTACTTTTTTTTCAACATTATCGCCGGCTGTAACAGTATTAGTTTCCTCTGCAAGTTGTAATTCATTAAATGGAATTTTCTGCCAGCTATATGGTTCTAATTCAATCGGGCCGTAAAGTTTTGCTCCTTCCAATTGCTGATAGCGATTAGGCCAACTAAATCTGGCAGTTCGTAATCGTTTACCATCATGTTTCCAGAACTCGGGTATTGGAACGCAAACTCTTTTTTTCGCAGGGCTTGAATTAACGACGAGGATGCCCTCTTGCTTGTAGTTACTTTCAGGATTACCAACAATATTTTCCAATTCATTAACTAAATAGTATTCGGTTAATTCACGAGCTTTATAGGCAGGCTGCTTCTTCAGATTATTCTGGGTTCTGACAAACTCGTTATGAAACTCAACAGAGTTGAATGCACCCCATGTATGTTCATCAAATAAATTAATATTGTCTCTCGCTGTATTTAGTGCATCTTTTCTCCTATATCTGTTGCCATTAATATTGCTGGTTGAAATCATTTCCGCAGTATGAAGTAATGATTTTGTATTCTGGTTTAACTTAGTTTCGTATGCAGTACTCGCGCAGCCGTAATTCCAATAATCTGTCCAATCGCCGTTCAATTGCACAAGTTTATTAATATCAATTTCCTTTATTCTATCCAATAGCATGTTGGGTGTAATATATCTTATCTTCGGTTGTTTACCTTTACTATTCCATTCTCTAACTAAATTTGCTACCTCAAGGTTTGGCGGTGCATTGTCATAACAAACAGGTGCATTTGCCGTTGTCAGGTAAATAAAATCCAAATCATATTCCATCTTTGCAAGGTAGTCTAAGTAAAGTTTATAACCTTCTTCCATTTTTTCTAAACTATCTGATGGTGTATCCATTAACTGATCGAACATGGTATAATGTGCACCATTCATAACCAGAAGTTCTCTCTTTGATGGAGTCATCCACCGAAATACTGATGGACGCTTATAGGTATAGCCGCCAAAATGATTATTGGTTGCCATAATAAATAATTCAATACCTGCATCAATCATTATATCTGAAGAGCTCCAGGGCAAACCATTAACATCATGCTGATTAACAGTTTTAATTTCGGCACCAAACATTTTTTTAAGTTTATTGATATTTTGAAGCTGCAAAGAAAGCTGTTCTGCATTAGAATTTGGAGTAGTGTTATATTCCAAACCGGAAATTCCTATTCTTCCTTCATTCAGATATTTTTTAAACTTTTCTATACTGCTTTCATCGGCATGCTTTAACCATTCCATTACTTGCGCGGTTACTTCACAAGTCCAGCGGGGTTTCGAATATTCATCCCAATCTTTGGTTGAATCTAAAAGATTTAATGCTCCCTCAATGAATTCATATTGAAGCTGCCAGATAATCGGTTGACTATGTGTGTATCCAACATCAAAGTGGCTATGATGTAATATTAGTATTTCTTTTATATCCATTTTTATCCTTTAATTATTACCAGCTATCAGTTCTGAAAGGGAGTGCCGGCAACCCGGAATCATCTGTAAGGTTGCAAGATGGGTTGTTTGCCCAGGCATATCGAACGGCAACTGGTTTAGTTACTTCATAACTGCTAACTATGGTTTTGTATTTATCGATAACTGCATTTGCTATATGGAATTCTTTATCCGCCGATGCAATTAAAAATTCCCTGACTGGCGAACTATCATTTGTTTTTAACCTGTCTCCGGATATTGCCCAATCAATAATTACACTATCATTGCTAATTTTGTGGTTAATGTATTTTGGTCCGGCGCAAAGAACATTTTTATCATAAATCATTTTTTTTGCAAGCAAAGCAAGTCTTACACCAATATCTTTTTTATTGCGAGGATGGATGTCATTCGCATCACCAATATCTATGGAACAAACCATACCGGTATTATTTAAAGTTAATGAACTTTCCTGTGCTTCACGCAATCCTGCCCAATTATTTTTACTTTCATCATTGTCATCTTCATAATTAGTAAGCTGTACAAAAAGAAATGGGATATCTCCCACGTTAAATCTTTTTCTCCAATCTGTGATTAATGCCTTAAAGTATCTATTATATTTTTCAGGTTCATCTACATTACTTTCGCCCTGGTACCAGAGAATACCTTTAATGTTTAATCTTGTTAATGGATTTATCATGGAATTGAACAGAACAGTCTGGACATCAACATCAGTTGGATTCTTTGGTTTTTGAGATATATAATTTAGATCAACACCTTTTGCAGCGTACCAATTTGCATTAAATGATAGGGAAAAATTGTTGCTATAAATTTTTATTTCTTCCTCTTTGCCCCAAAAGCCACCGCCAAATTGTTCTGCGAATACCCGAACTACAATTTCATTATTGCCGGACAGGATTACTTCCTTCGGAATACGATGCACTCTCGTAAAATCTAATGGTGAAACTGAATTTATCAATTTGTCATTAATCCAGATTGAATAAGAATCTTTGACCGGGCCCAAACTTAGGAAGAAGTCATCATTAGAATCATTAGTGGGAACTTCAAAATTTTTACGAAACAATACAGAGCCATTAAATTCGGGGAAATCTCTTTCCTGCCACATATAGGGTAGGTTTACAGAATGCCATTCAAAATGATCCTTCCAATTTCCCTGTAAAGGGGTAGGCTCTTGTTCAGCAATTTCTTTTTCCCAATTTGTAAATTCATTTATAAAACTTTTATTTAATTTTGCTTCTATAGTTGAATCTGAATTTAATTTATCCAGTACCAATTTATTTTCTTTAAATTGTGATAAACTTTCTCTGCTCATCCACGCTTCAATAGGAGAGCCAGGCCAGGTGGATTGGATTAATCCGATCGGGATGTCCACATCTCTTACTAATTCTTTTGCGAAGAAGTACGCGGCTGCCGAAAAACCGGCAACAGATTCACTGCTGCAAATTTTCCATCCTGATGTATTAATATCACTTTGTTCATTAAGGCTTGTGTCATGATCAACTTTGAGCAATCTTATATTCTTGAAGTTAGCATTAGCAATTTCGTTTTTGTAATTAAATACTCTTCCCCATCCATCAAGCTGCATTTCCATATTTGATTGACCTGAACATAAATAAATGTCTCCACAAACTATGTTCTTTACTGTTATTTCCTGCTCATAGATAATATTACATTCGTAGGATCCCCCAGCTGGCATAGTATCTAAGTGAGCGGTCCAATTTCCATTATCGTCTGATGTTATGATGGATTCATTTCCATTAACTCTAATCATAAACTTTTTATTCGGTTCTGCCATACCGAACAGTACAGGTTGATTATCTCTTTGAAAAATCATGTTATCAGTGAAGAGAGGAGATAAAGTTACATAAGAAGCTAAATCATTCGAGGGGATTCTTTTAGTCAATTAATACTTTGCTCCATATCTTTATCAAAGAAGTATAGCTTATCAGGATTAAAGGAGAGATTAATTTTGTCACCTGCTGCAAATACAAATTCTTTACTTACTCTTGCAACCATTTGAATACCCGATAACGTAAAGTATAGAAAGAGTTCATTACCCATTGGCTCGACCACTTCCAACTCGGCTGCATAGCTTCCCGCGCCATTATTATTTGAGGGGAATATATCTTCTGGACGAACCCCAATTATAATCTTATTAGCATAAGATTTAAGTTTTGGATATTTGCTTTCATCTATTTGAAGTAACAAATCATTAGAGGCGGAAGTAAAGAGTAGCT
>JBATTD010000360.1:0-1905 GCA_049670345.1 Ignavibacteriaceae bacterium | reverse complement strand
ATAATGGTCATTAATGTACCCGGAAAAAATGTTACATAGCCGCCTAAATCCATAAATAGTAAATACCCTAAATCTGCTAAGCCACCTACAATGGCTGCTAAGAAAATTGCGTTTTTATTTCCTTTCCATACATAAAACCCAGCTATTAGAGTTACTATTCCGAACCAAATCAAATTCCAACCGTGTTGTCCTAGAAGAGCATTAGCTGCCGCTGGATAGTCCATTTTAAGAAGTTCAGGCGAGACAGCATTGGCTATTTCAGCAACAACTCTGCTTGTGTAATTATTTAGCACAAGATAGACCGTAAATACTCCAAAAAAGATATGAACGATTCCCCAAATAACCCATAGAACAGAACTAGTTTTAAAAAATGCTTTCATAATAATATTTTCTTTTATGATTAAATATGAGGCAAATTTAGAAGGGACTTATCCACTAAGCATTAATGTAGATTAAGAAATGAAAATAAGGCTTATTTTTTTAAACGTTTTCTTTTAACAGTTGAAAGTGCTTCTGGTGTAATTCCAAGATGGGAAGCTATCATTTTTTGCGGTACTCGCTGTACAATATCAGGGTAAGTTTCAATAAAGTCTTCATACCGTTCAATCGCTGAAGCACTCATTAATTTAATAATTCTGTTTTGCAATACTTCAACCCTTTTAATTAGTTTTTTTGAATCAGATAACACGGGTGAATCTCTTTCTATAGGAATAACAATTGAGTCTTCTAATGCATCAATAAATAATTGGCAAGGTTCATTTTGTCCAACCCCATCGCCAATTATCCAATTCTCTGGAGCAAACATGAAAATGTGCTCTTTCCCATTTTCATCAATTGTATAGCTACGAAGTAAACCAGTTTCAACACGATACACCTTGGTGTTTAGGTCTCCATCTCTTTGCAGAATTTGTCCTTTTTTTACTTCAATTCTTTTCAATTGTGCGGATTTGATTTAATGGTATACAACATCTCAATAAACGCAATACGTATATCGGGTGATATTTCCATTAACAAGTATTGTGTATATCGGGACTATATTAATTATTTATTTTTCTATTCGCTTTATAGGCATATTTATTTAATAAATATAAAGATTGGTAAGAATTAGTGCAAATAAGGCGCATCATAGGGCGGGGTTTTTTATTTACCTCTATCAATCCCTTCTGAAGGTGCAAAATACTTCATCATTACCCTCTGGGCCTTATCCTTCGGCATTAGTTTATAGAATAATTCTTCTCGAGAGAGTATTGGTTTTGTAGGTTTGAACTTCAATTCTTTTAAAGTGTATTTCTTTTTAGTTTTCATTTCCTCATTCTCCTGATTTAAGTAACCCCACACCGCGAAGCAGAGTGGGGTATTTACATATAAGTATATATAAGATATATAAGTAAAAATAAGTCATTGTATTTAAAGGACTTACAGCCACAAAATGTCACCAAATGAATACCTTTTGTCACCCAATGAATACTTTTGGGCATATTTTGTCACCCAATGTATACTTTTTATTTCTGAGTCCAGCTGCTCAACGTCTTTCTTTACGTAGATCCTAACTACCTGGTCTTGGTGCGATGTGATTTTGAAATCGATGGGGGGATGGAGTGTCTTCGGAGTCCCAAGGCGAGAATTGAGTTTGAATTTTGGTATTTATAATAATGTCAGAATTCTCGACAGCGCCACCGTAGCTTATATGCTTTCAGATCAACTTGGTTATCCAGCTGTAATGCAACCCCCCTGGCTTATATACACACAGGGTTTAAGTTGGTGGCAGGTTTTCCCTATTAATAATTCGGCTTGGGCTCGCGGTGGTAGCTGGAATGGTATTCTGGCTTACGTAAGCTTTGAT
Source organism: Ignavibacteriaceae bacterium (assembly GCA_049670345.1). Lineage (GTDB taxonomy): Bacteria > Bacteroidota > Ignavibacteria > Ignavibacteriales > Ignavibacteriaceae > BMS3ABIN03. The sequence goes on along the minus strand of JBATTD010000360.1, from coordinate 62 downwards.
CAAGAAGAAAAGTGGGTGACTATTTTCTTCCAAAATCAACGCCCTTTAAATACTATAGTCGG
>JBATTD010000359.1:0-22740 GCA_049670345.1 Ignavibacteriaceae bacterium | reverse complement strand
TAACTCACGCTTTTCAGTTTTCTGTCCATAATTAAAATGAGCCAACGCAATTTCATATTCTTGCTCTGCGATTGCTGTAGTTACGCAGCTATCCAATCCCCCGCTAACGGCAATTACCGCAATATTTTTTATATTCTCACTCATTACAAAATGGATAATTAAATTTAAATAGCAAAATAGTTATTTTGAGGGAAAGAGAGAAAATGCAGTTTCTAAATTTTAATATTAACCTGATACATAGTAAGTCATCTCTACTTTTTAATTGCTAAGATTATTACCCCAACAATCAAACTAACAATTGCAGATAGCAAAAACGGAACGGTTGAGCCAAATTCATCCCATAAAAATCCTGCTGCAAAAGAACCGAGCATTATTGCAAAACCTGAGAGCATTGTTAATAACCCAATTGCAGTGCCGCGCCTTTCATCAGGAACCATATCTGAAACCCATGCTTTTGAGATTCCTTCCGTTGCTGCAGAGTAAAGACCGTAAAGTGCAAAGAGTATCCATATAAAAAATGTGTGGGGAATAAAAGCAAACCCGAAGTAGACCAAAGAGAACACTAACAATCCTCCGCCATAAATTATATTTTTACCGAATTTATCCGATAACTTTCCAAACGGATAGGAAGCACCTGCATAAATAAGATTGTAAAAAACATAACCAAGTATGGCTAAAATATTTGAGTCGGAAACATCTCTTGATTTGAGAATTAAGAAAACATCGCTGCTGTTTACGAAAGAAAAGATTGTAATAAGCAGCAGCAAGATTTTAAATTGTTTCGGTGCTGAACGCCAAAATTCTGCATAACTTCCTTTTGCTCTTTTTTGTTCAGGAATTTTTCTATCTTTAACTAAAAAAGTGAAGTAAACTGCAAATACTGAGGGAACAAAAGCAGCAAGAAAAATCAATTGAAAGTTGTCCGGGAAAAGATAAAGCATTAAAATTGCCGCAAGAGGTCCTATCACAGCCCCTAAAGTATCCATCCCTCTATGAAAACCGAAAATTGCACCGCTGTTATTATTATCTGAGTAACTTCCAAGCAACGCATCCCGTGGAGCTGTACGAATTCCCTTGCCTGTACGGTCTGCTGTTCTTGAGATTACAACTGCAGAAATATTTGGGAAGATCCCGGGAAAAGGTTTAGCAAGTGCCGATAAACCGTAACCTAAAACAATAAAGATTGATCTTCTTCCAACTTTATCCGAAAGATTTCCGAAATATCCTTTAAGCAAAGCAGCTGTTATTTCAGCAATTCCTTCTATTATTCCAACAACCGCCATTGATGAACCAAGCACGGCGGTTAGAAAAATTGGTGTTACAGGATACAGCATCTCACTTGCCATATCGGTAAAGAGACTTACAAATCCAAGTACTACAACCTGGCGGGGAATATTTTTTCTCTTCATTCGAGAAGTTTTATTTAAAAATAAAATCAAAACTAAAATATTTTATCATCAACCCAAATATTATTTTTTGTAAATCCAAATTATCGGAAATAATAAAACCAATTTGTTGTGGAATGTAATACCATCTGTGTTTTCTTTTATTGAAGAACAACTGTTGAATTAGTAATTTGAGCTTTAGAATTTAAGAATTTAATATTGAGGATAAAATGAGAAAAAAAGTAATTGCCGGTAACTGGAAAATGAATAATGATATTAGCGAATCACAAAATTTGATTTCCGGAATAATAAGCGGATTAGGTAATGATACTAAATGTGATGTAATTGTTTGTCCACCGTTCACCTCTTTAAGCGAGGTAAATACATTAATAAAGGACACGCCAGTTAAACTTGGCGCACAGAATATGCACTATGAAGACAGTGGCGCTTTTACAGGAGAGATTTCTAATTCTATGCTGAAATCGGTTGGGTGTGAATATGTTATTATCGGACATTCAGAGAGGCGTACTATTTTTGGAGAAAATGATGAAATGATAAACAAGAAAATTATAAAAGCATTGGAAGGCGGATTGAAAGTTATCTTCTGTATGGGTGAATCGCTTGAACAAAGAGAAGAAGGAATTACAAAGGAGGTTATAAAAAAACAAATTGTAAATGGATTAGTGAATGTAACATCCGAGGATTTATCAAATATTATTACTGCTTACGAACCAATTTGGGCAATCGGAACAGGTAAAACCGCTACTCCGGAACAAGCGCAGGAGGTTCATTCATTTATAAGAGGACTCATTGATGAAATTTATTCAAAAGAATCTGCAGAAAACTTAGTAATTCAATACGGAGGAAGTGTTAAACCTGACAATGCTGCAACTCTTTTATCTCAACCGGATATTGATGGTGCCCTGGTTGGAGGTGCATGTTTAAAAGCAGACTCATTTTTAAGCATCATAGCATCAGCGTAACTTGTTATAACATAATGTTTTAATATGAGAGCAGTATTCCCCAAATTGCTCTCATTTCTGCTTTTCACATTGATTTCCCCTCGTTTCATTAGTATATTTACAAGTTTTTTAGAAAATACTAAGGATACTCTTTCCGGATAATGATAATCAGATATAATTACGTTCTTTTCATACTTTTTTTTGCGCTATTTTTTAGTGGTTTCTCTAAGAGCCAAGTTGTTTTTAGAGAACTGCCGGGTTATAAACCAATCCTCGAAGACCATTCTTTCTTTGAAATCACACAAACCAGAGACATAATTTTGTTAAACGGAAAGTGGAAGGTATATCCTGCAGATGGAGATGTTGAAAAAAAGGTTACAATCAATGTTCCTTCTGTTTTTGAAGGGGAGGGAGAATTTGTTTTTGAAAAGAATTTTTATATAACCGAAAGAGAGCTCAAAACAAATTCTTTCGATTTAGTGTTTCTTGGTTTAAACTATCGTGCAGATATTTCTATCAATAATATAATTAATTACAGGCACACCGGAGGCGAATTCCCGTTTACTATTGATCTTCCCAGGGATATTTTAATAAGTGATACTACAAATCTTCTTACTGTAAAACTCTTTTATAAGTTAGATTCTAAACTTACCATTCCATTAATGCAAAGATTTTTATTTGGAAGAAATTATGGGGGCATCATTCATGACGTATATATATATAAAAAACCCTCTTTAAATATCAGCAATTTTGAAATTCAATCAGAGGTAAATCCATCTATAAAAAAAGCCATAATTAAACTTAATTCTGTTGTGGTTGATCATGAAATTTTAGAATCTTATCATGCAATGGATACAGTTGTCAATCTTTCTCTTAAAGCATTTATAATTTCACCCGATAGTGTCAATACCTCTGCGATTGAGCAGTATTCATTCGGGTTAAAGAGAAACAAAGAGGAAGCGATAGATCAATCCATTGAAATTAGTAACCCGGTGCTTTGGTCTCCGGGAAATCCAAAATCGTATAAAATTAGAATGGAGTTATGGCGGGAAGATGTTTTAGTTGATGTGTTAGAAAGAACGGTTGCTCTTTATAGTCTTGAAGTTACGGATAAATCATTCATGTTCAACGGAAAAAACTTCACACTTGAAGGAGTTACTTATATTCCGGAGTTTCCTTCGTACGGCGATTTAATGAACTATGAAAAATTTGATGAAGATATAAGATTAATAAAAGAAGCTGGATTTAATGCTGTAAGAATAGCCAAGATAGTACCTCACCCATATTATTTATCACTTTGTGAAAAATATGGACTGTTGGTATTTATTGAAATACCCATTGGTATGCTTCCGGCAAAAATTAGTCGGGATCAAAACTTTGTAGAGCGGTGCAGATATTTTATAACAAGCTACTTCAGCGCTTATGAAAAATACTCTGCGGTTGCTGCTGTTGGATTAGGGAGTTCATTTCTAACTTCAATAGATTCTCATCGATCGCTTCTTATAGATTTAGGTGGGCTTGTTAAAAATAATACCGATTGGATTACCTTTGCTACATTCGGAAATTTAAAAATTAGCGCAGTTGATAATATCGATTTATATGGTTTGGAATTATTAAATGAATTACCAGAAGATAGATTATCAGAAATCAATCAGTTGCAGAAAGATCTTGGTGTTGGAAGAGTTTTTGTTTCCGAGGCAACTTACACGGTTAATAAGGGAAACTCGGATGGTTATGTAAATGAATTCTCTTATGAAGCACAAGCAAAATTCTTTTCGGATTTGATAGACTATTCACGCAGCAATTCATTTTCCGGTTTTTTCATCAACAGCATAACCGATATTAGGGGAGATTATTCATCGCTTCTATCGGGCTACACAACTGAGAATATTTATAATATTGGTCTTGTAGGAGAAAACAGAAAAACTAATCGTATAGGTTATAAAGTAGTTTATTCGAAATTAAATAATACTGAACGGATTACAATTCCAATTGGCAGCATTAAGGATGATGCCCCGATGGTATTTATACTAATTGGCTTAGTGCTTGCCTTATTTATGGGAGTGCTTGTAAATTCCGGCAAGAAATTCAGGGAAGATGCTTCGAGAGCGTTATTGCGACCGTATAATTATTATGCGGATATAAGAGATCAAAGGATAATGTCTGCATTTCACACCGCGTTTTTGGGAGTGATAATTGTAATTATACAGGCGCTCATACTAAGTAATTTATTATACTATTTTAAAACAAGTATAATTTTTGAAAAGTTGTTACTTTCTTTCGGCTCACCGGTTCTCATTAAGGTTGTAAATTATTTGTGCTGGAATCCATTCAATGCTATAGTTTGGATATCAATATTTGGAATATTATTCGTGCTTCTTTCCATTTTGCTTATAAGGCTGGCTTCACTTTTTATAAAGACACGCGTGTATTTAACCAGTATCTTTTTTGCAGTTATTTGGGCATTTCTTCCAATGGTATTTTTAATTCCTTTGGGAATTGTCCTTTACAGAGTGTTGATTGCAGACATCGTTAACATTTACATCTATATTTCTTTATTTGTACTAATAGTTTGGGTGGTTTACCGGCTGTTAAAAGGCATTTATGTTATTTTCGATGCAAGTCGGGGAAGTGTTTATTTTTACAGCTCACTTTTTATTTTATTCTTAATTGGCAGCATCCTTATTTATTTTGAGATTAACAACTCTGCAATTCAATATATTCTTTTTACACTAAAACAATACAGCATTATTAGTTGAGGTAATATTTGTATTTATCTGGCATTGAAATATTTGGTTTTAAATCGTTTGCCCAGAAAACGGAAATAAAATTTAACGATGGTATTACTGCAATTGTTGGACCTAACGGTTGTGGTAAAACCAATATTGTTGATGCGATAAGATGGTGTTTGGGTGAACAGAAAAGCAGTATGCTTCGCAGCGATAAAATGGAGAACGTTATTTTCAACGGTACATCAGCTAAAAAACCAATGGGCATGGCAGAGGTTTCACTTACAATTCATAACATTAGTGGGAAACTTCCAACTGAATACACAGACATTACTATAACACGGAGAATTTTCAGATCGGGAGAGAGTGAATATCTTCTAAACAAAAACATCTGTCGTTTAAAAGATATTACCAACCTGTTTATGGATACTGGTATTGGGGCAAACGCCTATTCGGTTATCGAATTGAAAATGGTAGAAACAATACTTAGCAATAAAGCCGATGAAAGAAGAGCAATGTTTGAAGAAGCTGCCGGTGTTAAAAAATATAAGCACCGAAGAAGACTTGCTCTTAGAAAATTAGAAGAAGTTGACAATGATTTAACCAGGGTTAATGATATTGTTTCCGAAGTGACTAAAAAAGTTAATTCTTTAGAAAGACAAGCTAAAAGAGCAGACAGGTATAATAAATTAACTACTACTTTAAGAGAACTTGAAATTGATTTTTCGGAAAGAGAGCTTGCTTTATTTCACCATCAAATGAATGAGATAATAGTAAGTAAAGAAGAAAATCAAATTAAAAAAAGTGAATATGAAAATGATATTGCAAGGATAACCGATCACCTAACCAAATTAAAGCAGGATCTTTTAGCGCTTGAGAATACCCTGAATGATAAACGTAATGAGATTTCCACCCAAACTGAAAAAACATACAATCTGCAAAATGCAATTTCTATTTCCGAAGAACGGAAAAACTCTTTAAATAATAGTATTGAAAAATACACACACGAATTAGAGGATCTCAAAAATCAACTAGGTCTTACTGTTGAAATAATTAAAAACGGGAAAGAAGATTTACTCGCAGTTACTGAAGAGATTGAGAAAAATGGAAAAAGAGCCGACGAGTTAACATTGGAACTGAGTGAGTTTAAAATTCAGTTGGATAGGAAAAGGGATTTACTTAAATCTAAATCAGACGAAATGAATGAGAGATTGAAAGTAATAACCAATAAAGAAAATGAAATGAACAACCTGGTAAAAGCGCTTGATGAAAAGAACAAAGCAATTACCAAACTAAGTAATAAAATATTGGAGCGTACAAATAACGTTGCAAAAACAGTTGGATACATTGAGGAGTTAACTGTAGAAAAAGAAAATGTCTCTAAAAAACTTCATAAATCCGAGGAAACTTATCTTCAAAAGCAGGAAGAAAAAGAAAAATTAGAAGCACATCTTGACGATTTAAAAACAAAGGAACTTGAATTAAAAGGCGTTATTAATGGAGTAAAAGATAAAATAATTTTTCTCCAGAATTTAGTAGAGAATCTTGAGGGATTTTCCAAAGGGACGAAAACATTAATTGAAAATTCCGATTGGGCAATAAGTGAAACTGTTCTGCTTGCTAACGTTGGTCATTCTGCATCGGAATACAGATTTGCGGTTGAAGCAGCATTGAAAAACAATTTGAACAACATACTTATTAATTCTTTAGATGATTTAAAAAACGGTATTGAATATCTGAAGAAAAATGAAATTGGTAAAGCCTCATTTTATTTGCTTGGATCTGCGGAGAAAAATAGAAAGGGATTATTGCTCAGACTGCAAAACTGGAAGACGAAAAGAAATGCTCAAAATTTAATTGCAGAAATTGGGATTTTAGGTTTTGCTTCCGATTTTGTTGAAAGCGATACAAAATGGCAACCATACTTTACTAACATTTTGAGTAGAGTAGTTATTATCAATACACTCGAAAATGCTCTCGAGCTTTCAGAAAGATATTCCGATTTCAAGTTTGCGACGTTAGACGGAGATTACCTTGATGATAAGGGTGTTGTTGAAGGCGGTTCGAAACCAAGAGTGGATGATTCGCTTTTCGGAAGAAAACAATTGTTGGATGAACAGAAAAATGAATTGCCAGAAAAAGAAAAACAGCTTGCAGAACTTGAAGAATTTATTGAAGATGTTGAACTGAAGATTAGCAGCATTGATCTGAAAGATATTTCTGACCAAGGAAGAATGCTTGTAAATGATCTCGCAAACATCGAAAAACAAATTGGACAGTTTGAATTTGAAAAAGAGAAAGCTAATGACGAAATAGAAAATGCACATAGCGAAACCAGGGGGATGGCTGCTGAATCGAATGAAATTGACAATAAAAAAATTGTTGTGTCAAATTTGCTGGAAAAGCTTGTAGAGCAAAAACGATCTGCCGAGATTCAGCTTTCTGATCTGGAAAAAGAATTTGATGAATTTGAAAATGAATATAATTCTTTGATTGAACAGTTTAACAATGCAAAAATTCAACTGGAAAGATTACAGGGAAATAAAAGAAACCTCATAAATATTATTGAACAATCGCAGCATAATACAGAAAGGATAAAGAAAACAATTGATGTGAGAATAGACGATGTTAATGTTTCTAAAGAAGAAATTGTAAATACTGAAAAAGATATTGAGAAGCGAACCAATGAACTTGAACAATACAACAAAGTGAAAGTATTTCTTCAAACAGAAGAGAAAGAAATTGCGGCGAAACACATCGGCTTGAGAACAAGAGTTGATGAGTTGGATAGAGAACAAAGTGAATTGCGAAACAAACGAGAACTTCTATCGGAAGAACTTCATTCATCCGATATAAAATTGAACGAAAAGCGAATGAAATGTGAAAACCTTATCGAGCATATTAAAGAATATTACTCATTAACACTTGAGCAGAAACAATTTGATGATCTCGATACATTCAACTTTGGCGAAAGAAGAAATGAAGTGCAGGAATTTAAACAGAGGATTAAAAACCTTGGTCCAATAAATCTTTTGGCCTACTCAGAATTTGAAGAAGAAAAACAACGGGAAGAGTTTCTTCTTAAACAACGGGACGATCTGCTGGAATCGAAGCGTGATATCGTAAAAACAATAGAAGAAATTAATATTACAGCCCAGGAAAAATTTACTGATACTTTTGAAAAGATAAGAGGACATTTTGTTGAGATCTTTCGCGGCTTATTTAATCCCGGCGATGAAGCTGACCTCCGGTTAGAAGACAATGTTGATCCGTTAGAAGCTAAGATTGAAATAATTGCAAAGCCAAAAGGCAAACGCCCGACTTCAATTGAGTTACTTTCCGGCGGTGAAAAAACTTTGACTGCAATTGCATTGTTGTTTGCAATATATCTTGTTAAGCCAAGTCCGTTCTGTATTTTGGATGAGATTGATGCTCCTTTGGATGATGCTAACGTAGACAGGTTCACCAAAATACTTAATGACTTTAGTAATTCAACTCAGTTTATAGTTGTTACACATAATAAAAAAACTATGGAAGCAGCACAAACAATGTACGGAGTTACAATGCAGGAGGAAGGAATATCAAAGCTGGTTGGCGTAATGTTTAATGAGGATTTTGATTTTACTGCTCAAAATAAAACGACTGTATAGAATGATAACTTATATTGAATAATATGATGAGAAGTAAAAATCAAGATATAGTAATTATAAAGAAGTGAAGCGGAAAGTATTTAAAATATTTATGGATTTCGATGGAACAGTTACGCAGCAGGATGTTGGAGAAGAAGTGTTTAGAAAATTTGCGGAGGAAGAAAAAGTAAATAATATTATCGATGACCTGCTGAATGACAGAATATCTTCGAGAGAATGCTGGATAAATCTTTGCGAGGCGGTACCTTCGGTAAATAAAAATGAATTTGATGATTTTATTGTTAGTATTGCTTTAGACTCTACGTTTGTAAAGTTTAAAGATTACTGCGCAAACGAAAATATTGATCTCTTCGTTTTAAGCGATGGATTCGATTATTATATAAGCAAAATCTTTGAGAAGAATGAAATTAATGGTTTAACAGTTTACTCAAATCATCTTGAAATTGTTGACGGAAAATTAATTCCAAGTTTTCCTTATTACGACGAAGCGAGTTTCAGTTCAGCTAATTGTAAAAGAAATCACATTATTAATCACTCATCCGAAGAAGATTTTACAATTTTTATCGGCGATGGAAATTCGGATAAAGATTCTATAGAATACTGTGATTTTATTTTTGCCAAAGATGATTTACTAAAATTTTGTGAGAAGGAAAGAATAACTTATTTCCCCTTTAAAAATTTTGATGATGTGATTAAAAAGTTGGATGAACTAAAAGGAAAAAAAAGATTGAAGAAGCGTCTTCGGGCTCAGCTAAAAAGACAGCAAGCATATACAACAGAATAAATCTGGTAAGTGCACTTAATACCCTTATAAAAAATTAAGAAACAAATGCCGAATATTTCTAACATATTTTTTAAATACAGAAGCTATACGCCAATTCCGTTTTTGCTGTTGATGGTGATATTTGCGGAACCAAGTGGAATGTCGATGATAATAGGTTTTACCATTGCTATAACCGGTGAGTTAATCAGATTTTGGGGTGTTAGCTGGGCTGGTAGTGAAACAAGAACAACAGGTGGAGTTGGTGGAACTTATTTAGTCATCAGTGGCCCGTTCGCTTTTATAAGAAATCCTCTTTATGTCGGTAACATTCTTCTCTACACTGGAATAGGAATAATGTCATGGTCATTATTTCCGTATTTACAAATGGTCGCACTATTATTTTTTGCAGTGCAATATCATTTTATAGTTCTGGAAGAAGAAAAATTTTTAAAAGAAAAATTTGGTGAGACTTATAGCGAATATGTTAAAAATGTTCCGAGGTTTATACCACGATTTATATCATACAAGGATAGTACAATAAAGCAGCCGCCTTACAATCCTAAAGCAGGAGTAAAATCGGAAAAAAGAACTTTACAAGCATTTACATTGGTTTCGGTGATAATTGTGATTATATGGATTGTTAAAAATTATGATCTCATCAGTTAAGGAGAATTTGAAACACAAACTTATGATAATTACTGGTGAAATATCGGGCGATTTAATTGGAGCATCGCTAATTAGGGAACTGAAAAAATTCGATGCTGATTTAAAGATTTTTGGTATTGGTGGTGACAAGATGCGCGAACAAGGAATGAACATTTTATATCATATTAATAAAATGGCGTTTCTTGGTTTTACGGAGGTTGTTAAACATTTACCGCTTATTAAAAAAGTACAGGCAGATTTATTAGCGATTGCAAAAAAAGAAGAAATAAAAAATGTTGTGCTGATAGATTATCCGGGATTTAATCTTAGCATTGCAAAGAAGTTAAAAAAAAACGGAATAAAAATAATCTATTACGTTTCACCTCAACTTTGGGCCTGGGGTTCAGGAAGAATGAAAAAGATTAAACGACTGGTTAATAAAATGCTGGTTGTATTTCCGTTTGAAGAAAAATTGTACAAAAGTAATAACGTTGATGTTGAGTTTGTCGGTCATCCGTTAGCTGATAGAATAAATGAATATCAGTTTTTAAGCAAAGAGGAATTGTTTAGCAAATTTGATCTTGATGGATCAAAAGAGTTATTGCTCTTAATGCCGGGAAGTAGAAAACACGAGGTGGAGAAATTATTTCCGCAGATAATAAATGCAGCCAAGAAGCTGGCGGATGAATTCAATTTGCAAATTGTAGTTGCCTGCTCATCAAATATAGATGAAAATCTTTTTTATCTGCTAAGCAGTCAAACTGAATTTAAAGTAATAACGGGTAATACTTATGATTTAATGAAGTATGCAAAATTCGGGATTGTTAAATCTGGCACATCCACATTAGAAGCAGGTTACTTTGCGCTTCCGATGATTATAGTTTACAAAATAAGCAGACTTACTTATTCAATTGTTAAAAAGTTGATAAAGGTAACCAAAATAGGAATGGTTAATATTCTGTTAGAAGATAGTGTTGTACCGGAGTTAATCCAAAACGATGTTTCGGAAGAAAAAATTTACGCTGCTGGTAAAAAAGTATTAAATGATAAAGAACACTATAACTCTGTTAAAGTAAAATTGAGTAAGGTTAAAGATAAACTTGGCAATGAAGGAGCATCGGCTCGTGCAGCAAAGCAAATTTATGCATTAATGAATGAAACTTAAAAAAGCCAAACAAAATTCATTAAGATTCATCGGGCAAATGTTTTTAGCAAACATTGTAACAGCCCTTTGCAAAAGCTTGAAGGTACTAAAAATAAATGATGAAGCTATTAATAAATTAGATAATGAGAATAGAAATTACATATTGGCATTTTGGCATGGAACAATGCTTTTGCCATGGTATTTGCATGCCAAGCCAAACTGTGCAGCTCTTATAAGTAAAAGTAAAGATGGAGACTTGCTGGCTAAAATTCTTAAACATTGGAACTATAATGTTGTTCGAGGTTCGAGCAGCATCGGCGGAGATATTGCTTTAGCTATATTGATTGATTTTGCGAAGAACGATTATTCGGTTACAATTACGCCGGATGGACCAAGAGGGCCAGCGCATAAATTTAAAGCAGGTGCGGTTATAACTGCAAAAAAAAGCGAAGTCCCTTTAATTCTTGCAGGCGTAGGATTTAAGAAGAAAAAAGTACTAAGCAATTGGGATAAATTTGTAGTGCCGCACTTTTTTAGTAAAGCAAAAATTATTTATTCCGAACCGATTTTTATTGATGTGAATTGTAGTTACGAGGAAACTTCTGACATAATAATTAATTGTGAAAACAAATTGAACGAACTACAAAGGGACGCGCAAGATTTTTTGTAACGGTGTACGATGAAATTATTAAAAATTATACTTTATCCGTTAATTCCGGTTTACTTACTGGTGATTAAATTACGGAACTTGTTCTTTGATAAAAATATTTTTAAAAGTAAAAAAGTTAAAGCAAAAGTATTTTCTGTTGGTAACATTACTGTTGGAGGTTCAGGTAAGACTCCGCTGGTAATTTATCTTGCGAGGTTATTGAAAAACAGTAATAGAAAAGTTGGAGTGTTAAGCAGAGGATACGGAAGGAAAAGCAGCGGATATAAACTTGTTTCTGATGGCCAAACAATCTTGACAACAGTGCGTGAAAGCGGAGATGAAATTTATCACACAGTTCTTGAATGTAAAGTTCCAGCAGCAGTTTCTGAAGACAGAGTGATTGGCGCTGTAAGACTTATTGAAGAAACAGAAATTGATACTATTGTTTTGGATGATGCCTTTCAGCATCGCTGGATTAAAAGAGATTTGGATTTAGTGGTTATCGAACAAAGATTTTTAACAAGCAACAATTTTTTTGTTAATAATTTATTACCGACAGGAAACTTAAGAGAACCATACTCTGGTTTACAAAGAGCAGATGCAATTGTTATTAACAGGAAATTTTCGGAGCAAAAGGAAATTCCCGCAGACCGAAAAAAGTATTTTGAAGGAAAGAAAATTTTTACCTCAAGGTATAATGCAATAGAGTTTGTCGATATAATAAAAAAAGAAGAGTACAGTCTGGAAGAATTTGATGGGCAGAAAAGTCTTGTGGTATCCGGTATCGCAAATCCCGTTTCTTTTTTAAATGTGCTTTTGCAAACAAATGTTGATATATCGAACAAAATAATTTTTAAAGATCATAAAGATTATACGTTAAAAGAAGTGCAGCAAATTAGAAAAAAATTTTATGCCACTAATTCTCATTCGGTTGTTACTACGGAAAAAGATGCGGTAAAATTGATGAACTTCGCAAAGGAATTAGATGACATAGATATATTTTACTTAAAGATTAAACTTGAAATTGATAATGAAGAACTATTCAGAAAGTTCTTGCTTGAAAAAACAAATTAGATTATCTGAAAAACAATAACACTTATTACGGAGGAAGACTTAATGTCCAAAAAAAGAAAATATGTTTATTACTTCGGCGGTAAAAAAGCAGAAGGTAAAGCCGAAATGAAAGGCCTTCTTGGCGGTAAAGGTGCGAACCTTGCCGAGATGGTAAATATTGGAATACCGGTGCCTGCCGGATTTACTATCACAACCGAAGTCTGTACGTATTATTACGATCATAAAAATAAGTATCCAAAAGAATTGAACGAGCAAGTACTTTCAGCGCTTAAAAAAGTTGAAAAGAGAATGGGTGCAAAGTTTGGCGATGCCAAAAATCCTTTGCTTCTTTCTGTTCGCAGCGGGGCACGTGCTTCTATGCCGGGTATGATGGATACAATTTTAAATCTTGGTCTGAATGATACAACGGTTCAGGCATTAATTGATAAAACAAACAACCCTCGCTTTGTTTATGATTCATATAGAAGATTTGTTCAGATGTACGGCGATGTTGTTTTAGATTTAAAACCCGAAGATAAACACGCTGAAGACCCCTTTGAAGTTATTCTTGCTAAGAAAAAGAAAAAACATGGTTTTACGCTTGATACTGATTTAACAGCAGATCACCTGAAGGAATTAGTTGAAGAATTCAAGACAGAAATTAAGGTAAAAACCGGAAGCGATTTTCCCGATGATCCGATGGAACAATTGTGGGGAGCTAATGGTGCTGTGTTCGGTTCGTGGATGAATGAACGTGCAATTGTTTATAGAAAATTAAATGGTATACCTGCAGAGTGGGGAACGGCTGTCAACATTCAATCTATGGTCTTTGGTAATATGGGCGAAGATTCAGGAACGGGTGTTGCTTTTACACGCGATCCTGCATCTGGTGAAAATGTTTTTTACGGCGAATACCTTTTTAATGCTCAGGGCGAAGACGTTGTAGCAGGAACCCGCACACCTCATCCAATATCCGAGTTAGAAAAAGATGATCCTGAAATTTACAAGGAACTAATTGGCTACCGGAAAGTTCTTGAAAATCATTACAGAGAGATGTTGGATATTGAGTTCACTATTCAGCAAGGCAAACTTTGGATGTTACAATGCCGTGTTGGTAAAAGAACCGGTTTTGCTGCTATTAAAATGGCCGTTGATATGGTAAAAGAGAAACTTATTTCTAAAGAAGATGCTTTACTAAGAATCGAACCGAATCAGTTAAATCAATTACTTCGACCAATTTTTGACGGAGCTGAAAAACGGAAAGCAATTGCCGAAGGAAAATTATTAGCTAAAGGATTAAATGCAGGTCCGGGTGCAGCTTCAGGTAAGATTGCTTTGAGTGCATACGATGCTGAGGTAATGGCAGCGAAAGGAGAAAAAGTAATTCTTGTTAGAATTGAAACGTCACCCGAAGATATTAAGGGAATGGATGCTTCCGAAGGAATTCTTACGGCTCGCGGTGGAATGACATCACATGCTGCTTTGGTTGCAAGACAGATGGGTAAAGTTTGTGTTGCAGGTTGCGGGTCGCTAAAGATCAATTATAAAAACAAAACTGTTTCAGTTGAAGGCAGTGAGATAGTTGTAAAAGAAGGAGACTACATCTCTTTAGATGGAACAACAGGTGAAGTAATTAAGGGTAAACTTGAAACAAAACCTTCAGAAGTTATCCAGGTGTTAATTTCAAAAACATTAAAACCACCACAATCAGATATTTATCAAACATATGCTAGCCTTATGAAATGGGCAGATAATCTTCGCAAGTTGAATGTAAGAACAAATGCAGATCAGCCCGACCAATCAGATAACGCCATTGCCTTTGGTGCTGAAGGTATCGGTTTATGCAGAACTGAACATATGTTCTTCGGTGGTGATAGAATTACATCTGTTCGTAAAATGATTGTATCAGATTCCGTTGAGGAGAGAAAAGCAGCATTGAAAGAGCTTCTTCCCTTACAGCGTTCTGACTTTGAAGGGATTTTTAAGGCAATGAATGGCAGACCTGTTACAATAAGAACTTTGGATCCGCCGTTGCATGAATTCCTTCCGCACAGTGCAAAAGAAATATCAGATCTTGCGTCCGAACTAAAAATTTCTGAAAAGAAACTAAAAGAGAAAATTGAAAGCCTGCATGAATTCAACCCAATGCTTGGATTCAGAGGCTGTCGTCTTGGTGTTGCTTTTCCTGAAATAACTGAAATGCAGGCAAGAGCAATAATTGAAGCAGCAATAAATGTTGCGAAGAAAGGCATTAAAGTTAAACCTGAAATTATGATTCCGCTTGTAAGTCACATTAATGAATATAAACTTCAGGAAGAGATTGTGCGAAATGTAGCTAACGAAGTTATGAAGGAAAAAGGTATGAAGATCAAGTACCTTGTTGGAACAATGATTGAATTACCGAGAGCCTGCGTTACAGCGGATGAGATTGCCGAACATGCTGAATTCTTTAGCTTTGGAACGAACGATCTTACCCAAACAACATTTGGCCTTTCAAGAGACGATGCGGGGAAATTCCTTCCATTATACGTGGAAAGAGATATTCTTCCCTCAGATCCTTTCGAGGCATTAGATCAAACAGGAGTAGGAGAGCTGGTTGAGATGGGAACAAAGAAAGGACGTTCTACTAACAGCCGACTTAAGGTTGGTATTTGCGGCGAGCATGGCGGCGAACCTTCATCGGTTGAGTTTTGCCATCGCATCGGGTTGGATTACGTTAGCTGTTCTCCGTTTCGAGTACCGATAGCACGGTTGGCAGCAGCAAGAGCCGTTGTTAATGAAATGACGTCGAAGAAAAAGATTAAGTCGAAACATAAAAAGAAAAAATCTTCTAAAAGAAAATAAGTGAGGCTAAGGCAAGCGGGTTAAATACTCGTTTGCCTTTTATTAGTTTAACAAAAAAAGGTATGAATGATGAAGTTATCAGATTTTAAGTATAATTTGCCAAAAACAGTAATTGCCAAGTATTCCGCTTCACCAAGAGATAAAGCAAAACTCATGGTAGTAAACAGAGAAACCCAGGAACTTGAAACAAAAAAATTCAGTAATGTTTCTGACTTTATGGCTAAGGGTGACGTAATGGTTGTCAATGAAACGCGTGTCTTCCAGGCAAGATTATTCGGTCAAAAAGAAAAAACAAACGCTAAGATAGAAGTTTTTCTTTTGCGGGAGCTAAATGTCACGGATTGTATTTGGGACGTAATTGTTGATCCTGCAAGGAAGGTACGTATAGGTAACAAGATTTACTTTAACAATAAACTTTGGTGTGAAGTAATTGACAACACAACTTCGCGTGGAAGAACGGTACGATTTAATCAACCGGGAAATATTTTTAAAGCCGTGGATAAAATTGGTGTGACTCCGCTGCCTCCGTATATTAAAAGAGACCCTGAACCAGCTGACAGAGATAATTATCAAACATTATTTGCCAAGGTTGATGGTGCTGTTGCCGCTCCAACGGCAGGCCTGCACTTTACAAGTCGTTTAATTCAAAAAATTAAGAATAAAGGGATAACAATTGTTCCGATTATTCTTCATATTGGTTTAGGAACTTTCAGACCTGTTGAGGTGGAAGACTTAACGAAACATAGAATGGACTCGGAATACTTTGAGATTTCTCAAAAGACAGCAGATAAAGTTAACAAAGCATTGGAAGCAAAGAAAAATGTTTTTGTTGTTGGAACAAGCTCCTGCCGTGCTCTGGAAACAAGCACTACAGCAGACGGTATGCTTAAAGCAAACAGCGGATGGACTGATAAATTTATTTATCCTCCCTACGAATTTAACATAACAAAAAAACTTATTACGAACTTTCATATGCCGGAATCTACTCTGTTAATGCTGGCTTCTGCTTTTGCAGATACAGATTTAATTTTTAAAGCATATAAAAAAGCACTAAAGGAAAAATATCGTTTTCTTAGTTATGGCGATGCAATGATAATAGTATGATTGTATGATTGAATGGATGTATGAAAAATGATTGATCAAGATTTATTAAATAGGTACAGAAGTATTAATAGTTGTTTGATGAATATGATCGGACCCATTATTCATCAGAAAATAAATGAGTCTTTAATTGAAGAACTTAATAATGGTGAGTGGGAAAAGAGTATCATTAGGACCCTAAATTTGGTTTCATACAATCATGCACCCCTGCCTTTCAGGCATTCATTCCTTCATTCATACTTAGCTACTGCTGAAACTGGAATTATAAACTGATGAAAACCATTGCTGTTATTCCTGCGGGAGGTAAAGGCATTAGGAGTGGCACTGCCGCTCCCAAACAATATCTAAAGTTTAACGATAAAGAACTTATCGTTTACACACTCGATATCTTTCAGCAAAATGAAATGATTGATGATATAATTATCTCTGCCGAAAGTAATTATATTAACTTTTTTAACGATCTTAAAGAAAAATACAACCTATCAAAAATTTCAAAAGTTGTTGAAGGCGGAGATACAAGACAGGATTCTGTTTACAGCGCATTAAAATCACTTACTGATACTGCTAATCATGACCTAATTGCAGTACACGATGCGGCGAGACCTCTGCTGCCTCAAAATGTTTTATTAAATGCAATAGATTCAGCAAAGCAAAAAGGGAATGCACTTGTTTGTATTAAAGCAAAAGACACACTTATTAAAGGGAATGAGTTTGTTGAAACCTATCTCGATAGAGATGAAGTGTATTACGTTCAGACACCGCAAATCTTTCCATATTCTATTTTAATGAAGGCAATGAAAAACGCTTATGAAAATAATTATATAGGAACAGATGAATCAATGCTTGTAAGACAAATAGGCGAAAAGGTAAACATTGTTGAGGGTTCTGTTTATAATTTTAAGATTACAACCGCAAATGATATTGAAATGTTTGAGAGATTAGTTTAATTACTTTAGATCATTCTGAGGAGTGGAGTGACTAAACATCATTTTTTTATAATAGCTTAAAGATTCTTTCCCGACTGATCGGGATTCAGAATTACGCGTAAGTCTTTTTAGAGTTTGTCATAATTGCTCTGGTTATGAATTTCTTCTTCCGTTAAAGAAAACTCCTCGGCGCTCATTAAAAATTTTGTGTAGGCATGTTCGGGTGAGGTAAATATTTTTGATGTCTTTGCTGTCTCTACAATTCTTCCGTTTTGCAGTACAATTACTTTGTGAGTAAATTTTCTTAATATTTTCAAATCGTGACTTATGCATATCATCGTTACACAAAATTCCTCATTTAATCGTTTCAGCACTTCTACAAAATTTAGCTGGGATGTAACATCCTGTGCAGAAAATGGTTCATCTAAAATTAATACTTTGGGCTTGACAGCCAACAACCTTGCGAGAGCAACTCTCTGTCTTTCTCCACCGCTTAATTCGTATCCTCTTCTCTCCGTAAGTTCCCGGTTTATATTAAGCATTTCAAACAGTTTGGCTTTCATTTCGTCAACGCTAATGTTGTTAATGCCAGAAAGTTTTATAGCTTCATCGATTACATCACCAACTTTTCTGTAAGGATTAATTAAATTGCTATTGTTCTGAAATAGAATCTGGATTGCCTTTGGGTTATTTTTATTTGCGGATAACTTGTCGTTTAATAAAAGTTCTCCGATAGTCGGTTTAATTATTCCAGCTATCAACTTCGCTAAAGTTGATTTTCCGCCGCCTGATTCTCCGCAAATACCCAGCACTTCTTCTTCGCGCACAGTAAAACCTATATCGAACAATATGTCTGTTGTCGCCCCCTTGCTTAAAGATAATTGTTCATCTACAACTGAATAAGAAATGTTTTTTAACTGTATCAGTTCTTCCTTCATTGCATTTCTTTAATTGAAGTTAACAAATCAATATCCTGCTTGGCAAAGAATTCATCCTTGGTGTTAAATTGAGTGAGTGTTCCATCAGAGAGGAAAGCAAGTTCATCGCTAACCTTTTCTGCAAAGATGATATCGTGCGTAACGATTAAAACAATTTTGTTTTCTTCTTTTGTAAATTTCTTAATTTTCAGCAATAACAAATTGGAGATTGCATAATCAATTCCCGAAGTAGGTTCATCAAGAATAATAAGCTGTGGTTCCGCAAGGAATGCCAATATCATACTCAACCGCTGAGCCATTCCGCCGCTCACTTCATAAGAATAAAGACGGGATATTTCATTGTAGTCCGGCAGAAGAAAATATTCTAACAACTCATCAATTTTATTATTTTCGGCGAGGGAGTTATCAAAATAATATCGAAATGTTTTTAGGGGATCAAGACTATTTGCTGCATCCTGAAACACATATCTTATTTCATTTTTTCTTATCTGAAGTAATTCATCAGCATTGCAATCAGAAATATTCTTGTTATCCCAAATAATATTTCCGTTAACACTAAAGATATTTTCATTAAGCAGCTTTGTTAACGATTTAATCAATGTTGATTTCCCGGTTCCGTTCTTACCAAGGATGGTATAAATCTTTCCTTCAGAAAGTTCGAAATTAATGTGCTTTAAAAGTAAATGTGTTTTGTTGTTGTTACTTATAGTTATATTTGCAATATCAACTTTAAGCATATTATATAAAATCTTATTTTTTATTTAATTAGCAAAATAATAAATTATAGTAATAATTGTCACAATTCTATAAAGGCATTTGAAATGATAAGAAAATCGTTATTATTGTTGCTAATTCTCCTCTTTGCGTTTTTATGTTCGTGCGGTACCAAAACCGAACACCCCAACAGAGTTGTAATTGGCATTCCCGCAGATGTAAATACATTTAATCCTATGTTCGCTTTTAGTGTTGATGAAGGACAAATAACTGAATTACTTTATTTAAGCCTGGCAGATTTTAGATGGAATGAAAACCTCGGCGAACTTGAAGCATACCCTATGTTAGCCAAAAGTTGGGAGTGGGCCAAAGATTCTTCTTCGATTACATTTTATTTACGCGATGATGTTATGTGGTCGGATAGTATTCCTTTAACCACCGAAGATGTCGTATTCTCGCTTGATGTTTATTCCGACCCCTTTGTGAATAGCAGGTTGTACGGAAGTTTTGAAGATTTTTATACCGATGAAGAAAATCATATTAATGTACAAAAATCTTTTCTTGTTAAATCAGATTATGAATTACAAATAAACTTCAAACTCGGCGCAACGCCAAAATTAATTGATGTTGTTCATCCACTAATACCGAAACATATTTTTGATAAATACGA
This sequence comes from Ignavibacteriaceae bacterium, assembly GCA_049670345.1. Classification (GTDB taxonomy): domain Bacteria; phylum Bacteroidota; class Ignavibacteria; order Ignavibacteriales; family Ignavibacteriaceae; genus BMS3ABIN03. Next base: position 2,567 of record JBATTD010000359.1, on the reverse strand, counting down.
TAGAAAGGATATCGAAACGGCTGATGCAAATTTTAATCCTGTTACAAGCAGCCCTTTTGTTTTAAAGAATTGGGACAGAAATCAAACTATAATTTTAGGTATTAATAAAAATTCTTTTTTATACAATCCTGAGAATATTAATGAATTGATTTTTAAAATTATCCCCGATTACATATCAAGGTTAACTCAGCTAACAAAAGGCGAAATCGATTTGATGGAATTAATTACTACAGAAGATGTTGAAGAATTGAAGAATTCAGATAAAGTTAAATTGATGACAATCGAAGGAAGAGAGTATGATTACGTTGCATGGAATAATATTGATCCGAAGGTATACCAAGATGGCGGAGGAATCACTCCGAATAAATTGTTTGGAAAAAAAGAGGTAAGAATAGCACTTTCCTATGCAATAAACCGAAAGGAGATACTTGAAGAATATCTTTACAATTATGGAGAACTTGCTGCAACTCCTATTTCTCCAATCTTTACCTCATACTTTAATTCTGATATCGAACAATATAATTATGATCCCGAGAGAGCAAAAGAAATTCTTACAAAAGAAGGATGGCGGGACTCAAACAATAATGGCGTGATTGACAAAAACGGTATTGAATTTGAATTTACGCTGAACATTCCAAGCGGCAAACCTTTAAGAACTTATGCATCAACAATTATAAAAAATAATCTTAATGCTGTTGGTATTAATATTAATGTTGAAACATTGGAAATGGGGTCTTTAATAGATAAGCTTTACTCAAAAAGCATGGATGCCTGGATGGCTGCATGGTATATTCCAATTCCAATAGAATTAAAAGCTTTCTGGTATTCTGAGTTACAATACAGCCCGCTGAATTTTGCTAGTTACCAAAATAAAAAAACTGATGAAATTATGGGTGAGTTGACGAAAAATTCTACGATGGATAAAAAGAAAGAACTGTACTTTAAGTTTCAGGAAATAATACACGAAGATGAGCCGGTAACGTTTATGTATTGGACTTCAAACATTGTTGGTGTAAATGAAAGTTTGAGAAACACTGGAATAGGACCTTTGGGCGCGGTAACTCACTGCTGGGAATGGTCGATTGAAAATTAATACTTTATGAAACGAGCATGAAAAACATTTGCACACAAGAAAATAATAATAATGCGAGTTCCATCTGACCTTAATAAGTAATTCCGCCTGGGGCGGACAGGTATAAACAGATGAATAAAGAATTCCTTAAAGCTTTATTTAAGAGAATAATCAGTTCGTTGATAACTCTTTTTTTACTTATAAGTTTTTTATTTGTACTTATCAGAATCTCGCCTGGCGATCCGACACAAAAATTTTTATCGGCGGAGTTTAGCCCCGAACTGATAAAAAAAGTTACTGCCGATTTTAAATTGGATCGACCATTATATGAACAGTACGTTAATTTTGTGGTTAATATATTCAAGGGAGATTTGGGAATATCCTATAATTACAGGATGCCTGTTTTAAACGTGGTGTGGCAATTCCTTTCATTCACTTTGTTGTTTGCATCGCTTTCATTCGCAATTCAAATAATCGTTTCATTTTACCTTGCAATAAAATCAATTCGTAAAAAGGGCACTAGGTTTGATAAAGTTGTTACGAAACTTTCACTTATTGTTTATGCCACACCTGCTTTTGTGCTTGGTGTATTTCTAATTTATATTTTTTCAATTCAGATAAATTTATTTCCTTCATCAGGTTCAAAATCATTAGACTTTGATTCGTTTTCAATCGCAGGAAAAATCGGTGATTATTTTTGGCATCTCACTCTTCCAATAATAACGCTTTCATCAGCAGGAATTGCAATGTTTTATAAATACTTGCGGGATAACCTGGAAGAAACATATCAACAGCCCTTCATTATAAATCTTAGGGCAAGTGGTTATGATGAAAAGGTAATATTAAAAAAACACGTTTTACCCAATGCGGTTCGCCCGTTAATTTCTGTTGCAGGAGTTGATCTTGGAATACTTTTGGGAGGGGCACTAATAACGGAAATAATTTTCGGGTTACCGGGGATGGGGAGGTTGATGATGAACTCAATTTTTGAACGGGACTATCCGCTTGTAATCGGTTGCGCGCTTATTGCAGGGCTGCTTATTATTATTTCAAACTTCCTTGCCGATCTGCTTAAAATGAAATTGGATAAAAGAATGATAAAGGGATTGATGAATTGAAGTTTAAACCAAAAATATGGCATCTGCTAGCATTCTTCTGGTTTGTATTAATTGTTTTCCGCGTCGGATTACTTGTTGATTTAATTGGTCTTTGGGCAAAATATTTTCTGTTATTTATAAGTGATTTTAACAGCGCAATACAATTGCTTGATTTTAGTTTGTTTGATGCTATACTATCAATCAAGTTGTTTTTAATTATCCCAATCGCTCTTTTCCTTTTTAAAAAAAAATATACATGGATAAAATCACCATTAAATTTTTCTTCTTTAACATTAATTTTGCTTTTACTTGCCTTTATTTTTGCACCGATTATTACAGATGAGAATCCCGAATTTCAAAAAGATTTAAAGATGACAAAACTACTATCACCATTATCT
>JBATTD010000358.1:0-6194 GCA_049670345.1 Ignavibacteriaceae bacterium | reverse complement strand
CCATCGGCGTAACACATTGCAGAATACTGAACCCCGCCGGGAGTAAGTACGGACGTATCATTTACAGTAATAAGCTGCACAAAATCTAACGCCTTTTCGCCCGAAATAAAAATTTCACCCATATGCGATACATCAAAAACACCAACAGAATTTCTTACTGCTTTGTGCTCTAAAATTATAGATGAATATTGAACAGGCATTTCATATCCTGCAAACTCAACCATTTTTGCACCGATATTTTTATGTATTTTGTTAAATCTGGTTTTTTTCATATGATTATAATTTCTTGTTTTGGCCATATGGAACTCGCATTTTAATCATTTCCTTATTTGTAAATGATTTTTCATGCTCGTTTCATTTCAACATTCGTTTATTATCTGATTAAAATTATTTTTTTTGATTGTCAGTAAGTTTTTTCCAATCACTTAAAAATTTATCTAAGCCGTTATCAGTTAAAGGATGATTAAATAATTTATTGATAACTGCGAATGGAATTGTACAAACATCAGCACCGATCAATGCTGCCTCAAGAACATGCAGAGGATGCCTTACACTTGCAACCAGCACCTGCGTTTCGAAAGCGTAATTTCTATAAATCTGCACAATCTGTTCAATCAGTTCCATACCGTTGGTACTAATATCATCCAACCTACCAATAAAGGGACTGATATAAGTTGCCCCTGCCTTGGCAGCTAACAATGCCTGCGTTGGGGAAAAACAAAGTGTTACGTTTGTATTAATATTTTCACTGGAGAGAGTTTTAACAGCTTTTAATCCCTCTTTAATCAGAGGTATCTTAACAACAATATTTTTATGAATGGAGGCATATTCCCGTGCTTCTTTTAAAATTCCATCATAATCCGTTGCAATTACTTCGGCACTTACAGGCCCGTCTACAATTTCAAGAATTTCATCAAGAAGTTTCCTAAAGTCTTTCCCTTCTTTAGCAACCAGGGAAGGGTTCGTTGTAACACCGTCTAATATTCCTAAGGATGCAGCTTCCCTTATTTCATCAATGCTTGCAGTATCTATAAAGAATTTCATTTTGTGTCTCCAAAAAAATAATGTTATAAAATTTAATAATTCATTTAGAAAACTTAGTCAACTAATTTTGTTAACTCATCGCCAGTTTTAGCCGAGAAGAATTTAAATCTACCCGGACGAATTTTATCATCTTCAGCTAATTTAAGACGCATAAAATACTTTAGCTGAAATTTAATCAGCGATTTAACTTTTCCTTCACGCATTTTTACAGCAACCGAGGGATGACACTTAATAATTAAGCTTCTCTCTTTAGATTGCTTTTTAAATTTCTTAAGCCACATTTCAATATCGTATATTAAGTGCGATTCTTTTGTTACCAAACCAGTACCTATACAAACAGGGCATACATCTTTCATCGTTTGCATTATATTTTGTCTTATTCTTTGCCGTGTAATTTGCACCAAACCAAAATCGGACATTGGGAGAATTGAAACTTTTGCACGGTCCTTTCCGAATTCCTTTCTAAGCTCATCGAATATTTTTTTACGATTTTTTTCTTCTTCGAGATCAATAAAATCAATAACTATAATTCCGCCAATATCGCGAAGGCGCATTTGCCGTACAATTTCTCTTGCACCTTCAAGGTCGGTCTTCAACGAATTAAGTTCTTGCTCTTTACTCTTTGCATATCTGCCGCTGTTCACATCGATTACAACCATTGCTTCTGTATGTTCAATAACCAGATAACCTCCGTTCGGAAGAGGAACTTTTCTTCCCATAAGCGAACTGATCTGTTGCTCAATGTTGAAGTCTTCAAAAATTCCCGCATTAGATTTATACTGTTCAATTTTATCGGAAACTGCAGGCTGAACAAGGTTTACATAGTTTTTTATTTCCCGGTGAAGTTTTTTAGAATCGATAAATATTTTTGATACTTCCGAGTTGAACAAATCCCTGATTACGCTTGAAGTTGTGTTTAGATCCTGGTGTAAAAGGAAAGGTGGTTTTTCTGATTTTGCAGTTGCTTCAATTTCGTACCAGCTTTTTATAAGTGCTTGAAGATCATCTTTTAATGCCTGCTCAGTTTGATGCTTTGCTACTGTTCGAATAATCAAACCATAGTTTTCCGGAAGAATACTTCTTGCGATGTTACGCAATCTTCTTCTTTCTCTAAAATCAGTTATCTTTTTAGATACCCCGATTTTATTATCATAGGGAAGCAAAACACAAAACCTGCCGGGAAGAGAAACCGAAGAAGTAACACGAACACCTTTGTTGTTTACAGGTTCTTTTGTTATTTGGATTATTATTTCCTGACCTTTTCGCAGCTTGGGTACGGTGTATCCTCCATTTCTTCCAGAGGATTGACCGGCTTTACTGTTTCGGTTTGATTGTTCTTCGTCATCAACCAAAGGTATATCCTCACCAAGCATTTCCTGCAACTGATGAGTTCTGTCTCCGATATCCGAAAAATGAAGGAAGGCATCGTGCTTCATATCGATATCTATAAATGCTGCTCTTATGCCGGGAAGAACCCGGGCAACTCTGCCAAGATATATATCCCCCACCATCCTGCGATTTTCAGGATAGTCGACAAAGAAGTCTACTAAATTTCCATCTTCCGTAATGGCAACGCGTGTTTGCGTAGAAGTGGAATTGATTATAATTTCTTTTACCATTGAATAAAAACTCTTCTAATGAAATTAAATGTTTCATTGTAAATTCTTGTAAAGCTCTATAGCCCGCATTCATATCGCCTCCAATTTTCATCAAAATAACTGATGAAAGAATGAATGTAATTATAAAATTTATGTTATTTACTTCAATCATAAATACAAGCTATGTGTTAATTATTGCAAAAATCTTTTTTTGAGAAAATTTTTACGTTATATGAACCGAGTCCCGTTAGAGCGGAACGAGTTCCATCTGACAAAAAAATAATTATAGCCAGATGAATAATATTTATTTAAAAGAATGAGGCAGTTTTTTAAACCACCTCTTTATTCTCTTCTTTTTTTGATTCTTCTTTTAAAAGTTCTTTGCGGCTTAATGAAAATTTACCGTTTTCAATTTTTAAAAGTTTAACGGTAACCTTATCGCCAACTTTATAGTAATCAGAAACTTTTTCAACTCTCTTGTTGTCAATCTGAGAGATATGTAATAGTCCGTCCTTGCCCGGAATAATTTCAACGAAAGCACCGAAGTCCATTATTTTTGTTACAACACCGTCGTACACTTCACCTACTTCGGGGGTGGCAGTAATTTTTTTGATATATTCTTTACATTTGCCTGCATCCTCGCCATTGGGCGATGCAATGCTAACAGTGCCGTCATCATCAATGTTTATATCCACACCATAAAGTCTTTGGAGACCCTGAATGGTTTTGCCGCCGGGACCAATAACAAGACCAATCTGGTCGGTTTCAACCTTCATTGTTATTAACCTTGGTGCATAAGTAGAAAGCTGCTCTCTTGATTTTTGAATAACCTCATTCATCTTACCAAGTATGTGCAATCTTCCTTCTTTTGCCTGATGAAGAGCTTTTTCCATAATTTCAAAGGATATACCCTGAATTTTAATATCCATCTGGAATGCAGTTATTCCTTCATCTGTTCCGGCAACTTTAAAATCCATATCGCCAAGGTGATCCTCATTGCCAAGAATATCTGAAAGAACGGCATATTTATCACCTTCTTTAACTAAACCCATCGCAATGCCTGAAACGGCTTTTTTGATTGGTATTCCGCCATCCATCATTGCAAGCGAACCGGAACAAACAGTTGCCATTGAAGAGGAACCATTTGATTCAAGAATATCTGAGATGATACGTACTGTATAAGGAAAAGTTGATTCCTCAGGGAAAACCATTTTTAATGCTCTCTCAGCAAGATTGCCATGACCAATTTCTCTTCTGCCAACGCCGAACATCCTGCCAACTTCCCCTACACTGAACGGTGGGAAGTTATAATGGAGCATAAATTTCTTTCTGTGCTCTTCGAATAAACCGTCTATTATCTGTTCATCGCTTTTTGTTCCGAGTGTAACCGTTGTAAGACTTTGTGTTTCACCGCGTGTAAATAAAGCCGAGCCATGAGTTCTTGGAAGTATACCGAGTTCAATAGTAATTGGTCTTACTTGTTTTGTATCCCGCCCATCCAATCTTATACCTTCAGATAGTATCCGATCGCGCATCATATCTTTTTCCATATCATGCATTATTTCAGCAATAACTTTACCCTGCTCAGGATATTTTTCCTCAAGCGCTGTTTTTGCTTCTTCTAATATTTCATTATTAGCTGCCGATCTTTCATCTTTTGTTAAAACAGACCAGACAACTTTTTTCTGCTTTTCTTCAGCTAACGAGTAAACATCATTTTTTAATGCTTCATCAATTTCAACTGATGTAACTTCCCACTTAGTTTTACCAGCTGCTTCCCTTAATTCAATTTGAAGATCAACAATTTTTTTTAACTCACTCTGGGCAAACTTCAATGATGCGAGTAAATCTTCTTCTTTAATTTCATTTGCTTCACCCTCAACCATTGCAATCGAATCTGCTGTTCCCGCAACAACCAATTCGAGGTCTGCATCTTTTAACTGATCTGTAGTGGGATTAACAACAAATTCGCCATCAACTCTACCAATACGAATCTGAGCGATAGGTCCGTCAAACGGAATATCGGAAACAGTTAATGCTGCCGAAGCACCAATTGCGCCCAGTATATCCGAATCATTTTCTCCATCAAATGAAAGAACAGATGCTATGATCTGCGTTTCGTTTTTAAAATCTTTTGGGAAGAGAGGGCGGATCGGTCTGTCAATCAAACGTGAGCTAAGTATTTCTTTTTCCGATGGTCTTCCTTCTCTTTTTATAAATCCACCGGGGAATTTACCTGCAGCAGATGTTTTTTCTCTATACTCAACCTGCAACGGAAAGAATCCCTGATCTTCTTTTGCTTCTTTTGAAGCAACGGCGGTAACTAAAACCATAGTATCACCATAACGAACCATTACCGAGCCGTTTGCTTGTTTTGCATATCTGCCGGTCTCAATGGATAATTTTTTTCCGCCAATTTCAATTTCTTTTTGTACTAACATTTATTATACCTTTACTTTCTAATATTCAATTCTTTAATTATCGTTCTGTATCTTTCAATCTCTTTATCGGCAAGATAGTCAAGTAATCTTCTTCTCTTGCCAACCATCATCATCAATCCTCTTCTGGAATGATGATCTTTTTTATGTTCATTAAAATGCGATGTGAGATCATTAATTCTTTTTGTGAGTAACGCAATCTGAACTTCGGATTTTCCGGAGTCATTTTCGTTAGTCCCATACTTCTTGATTAACTCAAGCTTTTCCTCTTTTGTCATTTGATTTATCCTTAATTTAGTTGTACGATATAATTCCAGATCAAACCGGAATTAATTATTTAACTTCTTTAAAATTTCAATTCCTATTTTTTTATCTTTGTTCATCTGTTTAATCAACTCATCAGCAGATGAAAACTTTTCTTCGCCTCTTATTCTTTCCACAATACTTACAGTAACAAATTCATCGTAAATATCATCATCAAAATCATATATGTACACTTCGGGCACAATATCTCCGGAAGTATAAAAAGTTGGTCTTTTTCCCACGCTAAGCAGACCAAAATGTTTCTGTTCTCTTACAATGAATTCTACAGCATAAATTCCGATTGCAGGCAGAAGTTTATCATTATTTTCAACTTCCAGGTTTGCCGTTGGGAATCCAAGTTCTCTACCTCTTTTATCGCCGCGGATAACCTTGCCGCTAAAGGAATAAAATCTTCCGAGATATTTATTGGCAAGTTTAATATCACCTTCCGAAATTGCTCTTCGAATCTTTGAGCTGCTGATTGCAACGCCATCAATATCATAAGCGGGAATAACAGTTACTTCAAATCCGGAATCTTTACCTTTTTTTTCCAGAGAATTTATATTTCCGCCTCTTCCTTTTCCGAAATGATGATTGTAGCCAATTACAACCTCTTTTGCACCAATACCGTCGATAATATATTTTTCAATGAACTTATCGGGATCTAATTGAGAAAACTCCTTATTAAACTTGATGATCAACATATTCTCAATGCCTAACGATTCGGCCATTTTTGCTTTTTCTGAAGGAGTGCTTAGAAGCTCAATATTATTGTCCCTGAAAATAATTTTTCTGGGGTGAGGGTAAAAAG
>JBATTD010000357.1:0-3477 GCA_049670345.1 Ignavibacteriaceae bacterium | reverse complement strand
AGATTAGACTTTCTCAAAAACCTTCCAACTTTTGTAACGCGAGGATCATTTTCTACTACGGGTTGGAAATTATAATTTGAGTTGTTTTCCGATACTTTCATTGTGCGAAACTTGTAACACTTGAAATTTTCATTTCTTGATCCAACTCTGTCCTGAATAAAAAGTACCGGACCGGTAGAAGATAATTTTGTTAAGATAAATATGATTGGATATAACCATGAGAAAATGAAAACAACTACCGACAAAGAAAAAACTATATCAAATGCTCTTTTGAAAAATCTCCAGTGTGCTTCTTCAAGTGGTTCCGTTCGTGCAGTAATAATGGGGAAGTTACCGAACATACTTACTTGAAATCTGCTTGATACAAATTTAAAGTAATCGGGAATAATATGAGTTTTTACAGCGTTGCGGTTGCAAATAATAATTATCTCATCCAGAAATTCATCACTTTTATCCTTTAGAGCTATAACAACTTCATCAATACTTAATTCGGATATTAACTTTTCCAGTTGATCAGTTTTGCCAACCACATCATATTCAGAATCAGCATTTTCTGTTGTAGCAAACCCTGTGAAGTGATAACCGAAATCAGGGTTGGAATTAATCATGCTTTTAAAATTATATGCAACCTCTCCTGTCCCTATTATGAGCAAGTTGCGAATGTTTTTCCCCTTTTTCCTAAGGGATTTTAATACTTTGCGGAATACAATAGTTCGAAGACTGATAAAAAAGATAAGAAGGACGGTGTAAATGATAATGAAATTTCTTGTGAACAAATCTTCTTTTGCAAGGAAAATAAAGAGGATTGATGCGATTACCTGTGCTAAAGTTTCTTTTAAAATGTTAACGAATTGAAATGGAAAATTTCGTGAATGAAAATCGTCATAAAATCCACTTGTATTAGATAAAAGTATCCAGAGAATATTCAGACCAACAAGCAGGAAAAACATATAGTAACGGGGAATAAGTATATCAATTGATTGTGAAAATACTGCGGCAAGAAGGAATGCAATATTAAGCAGGAATAAATCGCTTAATAATCTTAATATATATATCGATCTTCTGTTAACTATCATTTTTATTATCTAAAATTAAATGCTTCTCTGTGTTGAAAAATAATTTCACTTTATCATCAACAAAATTTTTAATGTTGTTTTCAAATTTCGTCCTGCTGAAATTTTTTGAGTGCTTACGAATCAATTCCGGATTGAAATTACCTGAGATGCCTTCAAACTTTTTTATTGCTTCAATTATCGATTTTTTCGTTTGTTCGGAGAATAGGATACCTGTTTCACCATCAATCACTGATTCACCTGTGCCGCCGTAATTCCATGCAATTACAGGCGTACCGCAAGCCATTGCCTCAACAACGATAATTCCAAAATCTTCTTCGGCTGCAAATACAAATGCTTTCGCTTTTTGCATGTACACTTTTAACTTCTCAGTATCCTGATACCCGATTATTTTAATATTGGAAGATCCTTTGGAAATCAATTTCTCTTTTTCAGGACCACTCCCTATAACAATAAGATTTTTATCAGGCAACTCGTTAAATGATTCAATTACAAGGTCCAATCTTTTATAAGGCACCATCCTCGATGCTGTTAAGTAATAGTCTTCTTTATGTTCACTCACTTCGAATTTATCAACATCTACGGGTGGATAAATTACTTCGGCATTCCGGTCATAAATTCTTTTTATTTTTTCAGCTATATGATGTGAATTTGCAATGAAGAAATCAACATTTGATGCGGATCTTAAATCCCATTTTCTCAAATAGCTTATGAATAGTTTTGCGATAATTCCTTTTGCACTTTTTAAATATTGATCCGCCTGATCCCATATATACCTCATCGGTGAATGGCAATAGGTAATATGAAGCTGGTTAGAATTTTTTTTAATACCCTTTGTAACTGCATGCGAACTTGATACAATAACATCGTAACCGGACAGATCCAATTTCTCAATCGCACCTGGAAACAGCGGTAAATAGTTTCTGTGCTTTTTCTTTGCAAGTGGAAGTTTTTGAATGAATGATGTTTTAGCTCTCTTCCCTTTTAAAATAATATCTCTATGTTCTTCTGTAAGAAAATCTACAAGACTATAAACGTCCGCTTCAGGCCAGATGTTGGTAAAAGATTCCACAACTCTTTCCGAGCCGGCATAATTAACAAGCCATTCGTGAACGATTGCTATTCTCATTTATTTAAATTACTCATTTATTAATAGTAATGGTACTATCATCCTCATCTGCCAAAGTATCTTCGACGATTCTAATAAATTTCGACTTAAAACTTTCCATTTTGAATCTAGCAAGATTTTCCGCACCCTTCCGAACAAAATTATTCCTAAGATTTAAGTCAAGTAAAAATATTTTCATCTTCTTGTATAATTCCAATTCGCTATGAGGATCAAAATAAAGCGCTGCATTTCCGCATACTTCTGGTATGGCAGCTGCATTGGAAGCAATTACAGGACAATAATTTATCATAGCTTCAAGCGGAGGTAAACCGAAGCCTTCGTAGTAAGATGAGAATACAAGAAATGCAGCATGTTTATAAATGAATGGTAATTCGGAATCTGGCACATAATCTGTAAAAATTAAACTTGTCAACAATTCTTTGTTTTTTAAAACTACTGATTCTAGAAAACCGGATTGCTTAACCTGGCTTTTAGATAACCCAACTACAACAAGCTTTTGGTCAGGAAAATCCTTTAATAACAAATAAAATGCTTTAAGCAAAACATAAAAATTTTTATGTGGCTTTGCACTTCCAACATATAAAATATAATTATCAGGCAAATTATATTTTAATCTTATCCTGTTAGATTCCCCTGGTTGAAGTCGTTTCCCCATTGTTGAATCATCAATCCCATAGTACAAGACATTAATTTTTTTGGATATCTTCCCAATATATTTTCGTATTTCCTTTTCAGAAAAATTTGAAATAGTAATTACCGTATCTGAAATAATCGTTGCACGTTTAAGAAACAGCTTAGCATATATTTTTTGAATTAGAGATAATTGACTATAAAATACCAAATGATTTACATCGTGGATGATAACAATTCTTTTTTTCGCCTTTACCGGTAATAGAGGGATATTATAATGCGGCGAAAGAAATATTTCGCAGGGAGGTATTTCTAAAGGAAGCCTGATCTGTTCTCTGAGGGAGTAGATTGGGGCTGAGCATTGAACAATTTTTACTTTATTTAACCATGTCTGGTCAATTATTCTTTGCTCGTCAATTATTAGTGTTAGATCATAATCATTTAGTAGGGCTTTAATAACACATTTTATATATGTTCCAATTCCCGAATGATTAATCATTCTAGCGTCAAGTACTATCTTAATTTTATCACTATTCAAATCTTAAAAATTATCTTAAAGATAAAAAATATATTTAGTAAATTATTTTTGTTTTTTTGAAAAATAAACATTTTAAAAATCTAAATTATCAATAAACAAAGTTAAGC
>JBATTD010000356.1:0-10584 GCA_049670345.1 Ignavibacteriaceae bacterium | reverse complement strand
GTCATCAATAGCATATGATAATGATATTCTCGGTGCAAGGTATGCTTTTTCTAATATATCGTAATAATCAAGTCTTATGCTTGGTTGAAGAAAAAAGTTCTCTGTTACTTTAAAATTATCCTGAAGATAGGTGTGGTATTTATTATAAAATTTAACATCCTTCAAATCCGTTAACACGGAACGGAACTGCGGATTAGCGGCAAAGAGAGCTTCTAATTGAGGATCGAGATCAAAACTGAAATCTATGACAGTTTCCATAAAATCTGCGCCAACTCCTGCATCAATTATATGATCACCAACAAGGTAAGATATTTTATCATCAACAGAATATTTGGAATAAGAAAATGTTGCATTGAAACTTAAAGCTAAAAGATAAGGTGCAAGTGTATCGGGGACGCTATTTTCAAAACTGTTTCTATTTATGGAGGGATCGAGTATCTGCGAATCAAAATCAGTTGTGCCGTTATTTTTATAATAGGACACAACAAACTTATTCAGAAAATTTTTATTTGGAGAGTAATGCCATGAGATACCTGCCAGATCATTATGTGTAACATTGTATACACCGATACTGTCAGGAGTGTTTCGTTCCTCACCGCTTACAACATCAACTCCGTCACGCGAAATAATTCCACTAAATATAAATTTGTGCCCTGCATACGGTCCAATCACTAATTTTCCCTGGAAATCATAGAAGTTCGGGAAGGTCGTATTATTATCTACCAGGCCCGCACTTTTAACAAATGGTTCAATTATCAAATCGTAATAAGTTCTTCGTGAATTAAACAACCAGCTTCCGTGAAGACCAAACGGATTCCTGCCTTCCAATACAAGATTTGCCGATACGATAGATGCATTAAGACTTCCGCCAAAACCTTTTGATGTAATTCCTTCGCGGTTTGTTACATCCAGCACGGCTGATAATCTGTCTCCGTATTTTGCCGGAAAACCACCGGTTACAAGATTTACACCCGCCACCGCGTCAGGATTGAACATACTTACAACACCATATAAACGATAGGGGTTAAATACTTCAATGTCATCAATAATAATCAGGTTCTGATCGGGACCGCTTCCGCGGACAATTAGCTGCGATGAAAAATCGTTAGGGGCAAGCACACCGGGAAGTGACTGTAATGTTCGGAAAACATCTTCTGCCGCTCCGGGTAATATCTTAGCACTTCGTGGTTCCAGATCAATTAAACTTGTTCTTGTATCTCGTTTATCCTGAATATGCGAACCGGTTACTTCAACTGTTCCTACTTCAATTGCTTTTTCAATAAGAACAACATTTAGTTCCAGCGTTCGATCTGTTAATATTGCTACATCAAAAATTTGTGATTCCCATCCGACTGCTGTAAACCTTACTTTGTATTCGCCAGTTGGTATCCCTCTAATAACATAATATCCGTTTGTATCACTGCCAACTCCAATACCTGTATCAAGAATGATTACATTCACAAACGGAATTGGAGATTTACCATCTGTAACTTTCCCTTTTAAACTGCCCGTCTGTGCAAAAGAAATTCCTGAAAAAATTAATGCGAGAAGAAGTTTTTTTAAATTCATTTGGTAAAATTTGTAAAAACTTAAACGAAATTCTAATCCAAAATTATTACGTTTATTATAGCAGGGGAGCGATAATCTACTTGAGATAAAATGAGAAAAACCCTGAGTATAATCCCAAAGACATTTCGTGAAAATTGTCTGAAGAATCACCCGGTTTTATATTGTATCGGTATCTTGCATAAAAAGTGAAAGTATCAACAATTGTAAATAGTCCTGCTGAAAGCTCTAAACCAATACCATTGTTCCCTAAAAAATTTGTGTACAGAGAAACGCCCGGAGAGAGATATTTAAGATGAGGCAGTTCGTATATTTTTTTGTAACCTGCGCGAAGATAATTTTTAGCTTCCGCATCGAAGATGTAAGAATATTCTAGCGAAAGAAAACCCGCTGGATAATTTAAATTACTTGAACGAAATGAAATAAATGGAATTTCCTTTGTCAAACTAAAAGAACCTTGCCCATTTTGTATTGTGTAGTTAGGATAGGGCAATAGAAATATTGTCCCGCCGAATAAACAAAGTTGAACAAAATCGGAACCCCCTTTAATTTCTGGTTCAAACGGAAGATCAAAATCAAATGTTTCGCTTGTAAATGTTTTTCCGTATTCATTTTCTGTTATGATGACAAACGGAACTATCTTTTCGTTAAATTTCATATCTGTCAAGTCGATCTCTGCTTTATGCATATCGGTAAATTCATCCGAGACAGGGGAAGAATACCTGCCATCTATTACTACTACACTTTTAGCTGCCTCGCTGGTAAAGAAAGAGAGTACAAACTTTAGCGGCGGTTCCGGTTTTACATAACCATCAATCAGGTATACTTCGATTGAATCTGTTTCTGGTTGAGCAAGAACAGTGGTAAATGATAAACCGGTAATTAGAATTATTAATAATTTCATGAAAACAAGTTAAATAATATAACACTACAAATCTTCATTAATATTTTCAGCACCGTGTGTAAGGATTTTTAATTTCTTAAAGAACACAAGCAGCAGGGCACCAAATAAAACACAGAATACAAAAATACCTACAAAGACCTCTAACTCACCAACTACTGTTGAAAGTTCTCCTAACATCCCCGCAAGTTTACCTCCCAGTCCGGTTGCTCCAAAATATAAACCCATCATAATAGAGGCATATTTAGCAGGTGCAAGTTTTGTAATGAATGATAGTGCGACAGGAGAAATTGACAATTCTCCGAGTACGTGTAATAAGTATGCAAAAATTAACCAAAATAACATGGCTTTTTCTCCATCAACCGATTGGAGCGCAGCCCCGGTCATCATAAGGAAGCCTGTTCCCATAACCATAGTACCTATAGCCATTTTGAATAAGGATGAGTTTTCTCTTCCCTTTTTTTGCATTTTATTCCAAAAACCAGCGACTATCATTCCAAAGACTATAACAAAAATTGCCGGCACTGATTGAAACATGCTTGCCGGTATTTCCCAGCCAAATACTACACGATTTATCTTTTCTTTTGTATAAAGATTCATTAATCCGCCGGCCTGTTCGTAAGCCCCCCAAAAAATTATAACAATTATAAATGAAATAAGTAGAACTATTACCCTGTCCTTTTCTATTTTGGTTAATGGTTTATTTATTTTTGTGCCCTCTAATTTTGGTGCAGGAACAAAGTTTCCGACCTCTTTCAAGTATTTTTGTCCCCAGATGTAGACAGCCTGACCCAGTAGCATTCCAATGCCTGCTAACCCAAATCCGTACTGCCAGCCATAAACTTCACCAATGTATCCAACTATAAGCGGAGAAGCTGCAGCTCCAATATTTATTCCGATGTAAAAAATCATAAAACCACTATCCCGACGGCTGTCACCTTGTTTATACAATCCGCCAACCATAGTTGATATATTTGGCTTTAGACATCCAACCCCTAATACTAGCAATATTATTCCAACATAAAACGCTTCAATACTTTGCATAGCCAATGTAAATTGGCCAGCTGCTATCAAAATTCCACCAATAAAAACTGTCTTTTTTTGCCCTAGTACTTTATCAGCTAAAATTCCACCTGGAATAGATAAAAAATAAACCAGCATTAAATACCAACCATATAAAACATATGCATCGGAATCAGACCATCCTAATCCCGGATTTCTTCCGATTGTTTGGGCAGTTAAATAAAGAACAAGAATAGCCCGCATACCGTAAAAGCTAAACCGTTCCCACATCTCAGTAAAAAATAAAATTGCTAAACCTTTAGGGTGACGTTTTTCCATTATTTTTCCGTTTCTATGTATTAAGTGATCAGTAGTGTATTATGCAAATTTAGTAATAACAGGAGATAAATTACTAAATATATTTGGGAGGATATTGAGCTTAATTTTGGACGTGCAATTATTTGGATCACGGTAAGTTTTTTAATCTTCTTCCAAAATTTGTTTGATTTATCCGGTTTTAAATTCTTATATTTAGATTAAAAGAAAACCAGCAATCAATCATATATCATTTATAAAATAGGCTTCAAAAAGTTATTGGGCTAAGTCTGATCCATTAATAGAATAAACCAATCCAATAATTACGGTGAAAATAATATGCAGATAAAAGCGAAAAGTGTAAAAGAATATTTACAAAAGGTTCCGCAGGAGAGGATTGAATATTTTAAAAAGTTAAGGAAAACAATTCTTGTCAATTTACCCAAAGGTTTTGTTGAGCAGATAAATTACGGCATGATTGGTTATGTGGTCCCTCACGACATATACCCTGCCGGTTATCATTGCGACCCAAAACTTCCCTTACCGTTTGCAAATATTGCATCTCAAAAAAACTTTATAGGTTTTTACCATATGGGAATTTATGCAAACTCGGAATTGCTGGAATGGTTTGTCAAAGAATATCCAAAGCATAATGCTACAAAACTGGACATGGGAAAAAGTTGTGTCCGCTTCAAAAAGATGGATAAAATACCGAATGATTTAATTGGCAAACTGATGAGTAAAATGTCCGTTAATGATTGGATAAAATTATACGAGAAAAACATTAAAAAGTAGTTTTAAACCAACATCTATTAGTTGCTATCACGAATTGACATAAACACTTCATTTTACTACATTTGTAAGCTAAATTTTTAACAAAGAGGTAAAGATGTTTGCAGTTGTAAATATTGCCGGGCAACAATTTAAAGTTTCTGAAAATAGTACGTATTACGTTCCAAAGTTATCTAAAGAACCAAACAAGAATATTACATTTAAGGAAGTACTAATTCTTAATGATGATAAGAATATTAAAGTTGGCAGCCCCTTAATTAAGGGTGCAAAAGTAACAGCAAAAGTTTTAGAACACCTAAAAGATGATAAAGTAATTGTGTTCAAAAAGAAACGCAGAAAAGGTTACAGAAAATTTAACGGGCACAGGCAGCAGTTAACAAAAATTGAAGTCACAAAGATTGGTTAAAGGAGATTAAGAATGGCTCATAAAAAAGGACAGGGTTCATCCCGAAATGGTCGCGATAGTAATCCGCAATATCTTGGCGTTAAAAAGTACGGCGGTGAGAGAGTAATTTCAGGAAATATTTTGGTAAGGCAACGAGGCACAAAATTTCATCCCGGCGCTAATGTACAAAAGGGAGGCGATGATACTTTATTTGCTGTTGCCGATGGTTTTGTAAAATTTGAGACCAAAAGAGGAAACAGGAAATACATTAACGTATATCCCGCATAATTTAAATCGGAATATTTGATATTAAAAAACCCTCCATTCCGGAGGGTTTTTTAGTTTAACTTAAATTAGGTTAGAATCTAGAATCCCAATCGTTCCATATCCCCAACGAGAGTTTTAACTGCGTTGATAGAATTATCAAGAGCACTTTGTTCTTCTTCATCTAATGCAAATTCAACAACTTTTTCTATTCCCGAAGCACCAAGTACAGCCGGCACGCCAACATAATAACCGTCTACACCAAACTCTCCCTGCAGGTAAGCACAAACAGGTAGAAGACGTTTTTCATCATAAATAATTGCCTCAGCCATTGAAATAGTTGCGGAAGCTGGTGAATAAAATGCCGATCCGGTTTTAAGTAATGCAACTACTTCGCCGCCGGCTTTTTTGGTTCTTGTTACCATTGCATCCATTACTTCTTTTGCTTTTGCTGCATCGCCATATTTTCTTTCAAGTAATTCCATAACCGGAATGCCATTCACATTTGCATATCGGACAATCGGAACCATAGTATCGCCGTGACCGCCTAATACCATTGTGTTAACATCCTTTACCGAAACACCAAGTTCCCAAGCAATGAATGTAGAAAATCTAGAAGAATCCAATATACCTGCTTGTCCTAAAACCCTGTTTTGAGGGAAACCGGTAACTTTCTTAAACAAGGTTACCATTGCGTCAAGAGGATTGGAAATTATGATTGCAATTGCATCAGGGGCATTTGCTTTTACAGCTTCGGCAACTGATTTCATAATCTTCGAATTAGTTGTAAGAAGATCGTCGCGGCTCATACCGGGTTTGCGAGGTAAACCGGCTGTAATTATGACAAGCTCGGAACCTGCAATATCTTTATAATCGTTGGTTCCCTCAACTTTACCATCAAATCCTTCGATGCGCGATGCTTCTGCAATATCAAGTGTTTTACCCTGTGGTAAATCTTCAACTATATCAAACATTACAACATCGGCTAGCTGCCTTTCTGCGATAAGTTGAGCTAAAACTCCACCAATTTGCCCGCCACCAATTAATGCTATTTTTTTTCTGCTCATTTTTTACTCCCACTAATAATTATTAATATTAACAACTATTAAAATAAGAAAAATTATTAAGATGTGGTAAAAAGAAGTTTAAAAAATGGTTTGAAGTATTAAAGATTTATAGTAAAAACAAGTTCCATTCCAGAATCAGTTCTTATATATTTCATGTCATCCATATATACACGCATTAAATAAATACCTCTTCCCGAGTCTTTCAAAAGATTTTCAGGTTCTGTTGGGTCGGGAATGTTATCCGGCTCAAAACCCTCTCCTTCATCTTTAATTTTAATGATTAATTTGGAGTTTTCAACATAGGCATCTACTGTCACTATTTTATTCGTATCGCATTTATTAGCATGGATGATCGCATTAGTTGTAGCTTCGGTTACAGCTAAAAAAATGTTTGCAAGTTTCTCATCGGGGAGATTTACATCTTTACAAAAATAGTTAACGAATTCTTCAACAGTAATTAAATTGTTAGGGTCGCTCTCTATTTCGAGGTGATATTTTTCTTCAGCCAAATTGTTCCTAAAATTTTATTATTAAGATAATAAAATATATTTAGTTTTCAATTTAAAAATTCCAGTTAAGTTTCATCACAAAATTTGCTCTTTCCCTTTCAGGTACATTATTTATGGAAATGAACTCGTACCAACCGTCTATCAAAAGGTTTAGTGAACCATAAACATTATATATTATTTCTACCAACGGACCATAGCTTGAATACCTTGTGTCGGGAATTCTAGTTAGTTCATCATATTTAAAAGTATTAAGTGAAAAATATCTTAAACCAATTCCAAAACAGGCACTATTATAAGTTAACATAATCTTTGGAACTGCAAATATTTCCTGTAAAAATCTTGACGGTCTTTCAGCAAACTCTCCCCAGTTTAAATCTGCCTGTTCTGATAATTTTATATAACCGGTTAAAACAAAAGCAAATCTATTACTTAAAGAAATCCGTGATGAGTCTGTTGCAATAAATTGCCTGAATGAAATACTTCTTAAACTGGAAGTTAAATCTTCAAAATCATAAACGGTGTAGTTAGCCGATACTTCGAACGTGTTAAGCGAACTAATGTTTGCCCCCTGGTAATAACCGCCGGCAGCAAGCCGAAGGACACGGTTTATATTGTTATTTGAACTTCTGCCAGCAAAGAGATAAACAACATGACTCAAAGTTGCTTCGGAATTTACAAATGCCCGAAAGAACGGTGAAAGGTTTTTTATATAACTCAGCCGTGCAATTGAAAGTATTTCATCCCTGTCATCGTCATTATCTTCACTTGGTGTATCGTAGCGGAGTTTATTATAGTACAGACTGAAAACCAATTTATCCGTTCGCGAAAAATTGTAATCACCGATAAATGCTATTGTTGCCCTTGTAGAATTATTATTCTTCCTGCTTTCAAGTTCCGAACGCTGTTCATAAAAACTTTCATCAATTCCTTCAAATCTTTTTGTTATATGTTGTTCATCTCTCTCTCCAAAGTAAAAGCTCAACGAACTGTTAAGTGAACCTGTTCTGTAAAACAATGTTGAACCAAGAGACAATATTAGTTCCTCTATGTTTGTATCGAAGATATTTTTAGATTGCATTTCGGCGGATTTGTAACGTGTGTCTCTGTCAATTGTTCTCCAGTTAACCTTACCTGAAATTTCAAAATCAACATTACTGAATAATTCACGATATCTTAATTTATCTTCCGCAAAATAATTGGTCTCCGTTCTGCTTTCGATATTGTTAACAATATCGAAGGTGGAGGATATGATTGAATCTGCGGGGAAATAAAAATCTTTCCGGCTGCTCGTAAATCTACCCGAAAGTAAATTTGAAACAGAAGGATTAAATGGATTGCTAACGGATAAATCAAAATATCTTAATAAATTCCGTCTAGGAAGAATATCTTCATTCCTGAATTTAAAAACTGTATTGATGGAAAAATCGGGGAAGGAAAGATTATTTGCTGCTCCTTCAAAGCCATAGACAGGTCCGTTGTCCTCTTCACCGACCTGTATATTAGTTGAATATCCTCCGAACGGTGAAATTAATATGTCTTTCATTATCCGTAATTCACTAAACAAAGTTAAATAATTAATTTTTGTTTTATTCAGTAAAGTGTTTCTGTCATCGGAAAGAATAGTGTTGTTTGCAGAGATGCCGAGGTTATAATTATCAACCAACTCATATTTGCCTGTAATCGTTAAATATTGTTCATCTCTTATGCTTTGTGTGGTTGATTTGAATAAAGTTGATCTGAAATTTTCAAATACACCTAAGCTAATTTTAGAGAAGTTACCTGTTAGATTAAAACCTGTACTCAAATAATATGTATCTAGAAGTTTATCGAAATTTGAAAAAACAGAATTGGCTTGTTGGATTTGCCCAAGATAATCGAGCGAATCGGTAGAACTCTGCGCAATGGATAGAGAAACCGAAATAAATGAAAATAAAAATATTAAAAGTGCAATCTTCAATCAAATAATCTCTTTTTAGAACAATACTATTGTCTTGAACAAGATTTTCAAATTCAAATTAAAAAGAATTGTTATGCAATAAAAGTAATTATTTATACCACCAAATTAAATATTAAACTCATACTTGAGTTAGATTCATTAATTTAAAATTAACTACTTCAGAAAAAATAATTATATTATATGTCATTAATTGATTTTTCAAGAACAAAGTTCGATGCCCAAGAAGAAATCTAAAAAAGTATCTAATAAAAAGTTACAATCAAAAAAAAGCAATGTCTCGTTAGAAGAATCTTTTACCAAGTTTTTACAATTTCGTTATCTCGGTTTGGTAATTGCTGTTTTATACTTTGTAATATTATTGATTCTAAGTTTGTTATACCACAAGGTTGGAGACTACGGAGTAGAAACTGATTTCTTTTGGGGTTATGTGCCTAAGGCAAAAAGTTTTATCAACGGTGACCTTCAAATTGATCAATTCAGAGGACCGTTATATCCAATGGTTCTAAGTTTGGTAAATCTAATAATTTCAAATTATTTTATTTCCGGTATTGTAATTGGCGTTCTCTCTGCATCTATTCTCATATTTCTCACATTTGAGTTAATTAAAAATATATTCTCTCCAACAGTTTCATTATTCGTTTCATTGTTGCTTGCGTCCAATCCAATTTTTGTGCAATACACTTATAGTGCCGGAACTGATATGATGTTCAACGTACTGGCAGTTGCAACTTTATTCTTTTTCTTTAAGGATAAAGAACTTAATCATCGAAACATTATTATAGCCGCTGTTCTTGGCGGATTGTCTTATCTTACACGTTATAACGGTGTGTTTTTACTTGGATTTGTTTTTATAATCCTGTTTGTAAATTATTGGAACAACAACTGGTTACAGCGTATAAAATCATCGATTGTATTTATTGTTGTATTCATCTTAACTTTTACCCCATGGGGAATTTACTGTTTAAATGAAAAGGGGAGTTTCTTTTACAATGAAAACTATAAAAACATCGCCTACGAACTTTACGGAAAAGGAAAAATTTCGTGGGATCAGTTTTGGTTTAGTGAAAGTAACAATTTTACATCATTGTTAGATGTAATTGGCAGAGATCCTTTTTTATTTATCTCAACTACAATTGGGAATATTGGGGAACATTTCTTACTGGATATGGAACGGTTAATGGGTTGGTATGTTGGAGCCTTCATTGTATTGGGTTTGATATTATTACTAATTTCAAATCCTTTTAAGAACTGGAAAAGCAGGGAGACCGGGTATTATTTATCGAACCTGTTTTTCTTTGCATTACTAACTCTGGTTTTCTACAGTGAAAGGTTTTCCATTTTTCTTATTTCGTTTTATAGTGTAATTGCTATTCAACAATTTTTCAGAGAAAAGTTTGCTGCTAATAAACGCATTCCCTCAAAGCTTATTTATCTTATTCTAATTTCACTTATTGCAGTTACTCTCGCCAAATCAATTTCATTCAACAGTTCCAGAATTAATTCGGGACCGCAAGAACTACTTGTACTTCAGGAATGGTATGATGAAAATATACCGGAATCAGAAAGAGGAAATAAAATTGCTGCAAGAAAAGCACATGTAGCCTACTATTTGGGAATGGATTTCGTTTTACTACCAATGGCAAACAGCTATGAAGAGTTCATTGAAAAGCTGCATCAATATAATGTTGATTATCTTTATTTCAGTACTATTGAAGCTTCTATGAGAAGAGAATTTCAATCTCTGTTAAATCCAAAATCTGGTCATCCCGGACTTAAAGTTGTAGTTTTTTTTAATAATCCTCCGGCTGTGCTATACAGGGTAATAT
>JBATTD010000355.1:0-2118 GCA_049670345.1 Ignavibacteriaceae bacterium | reverse complement strand
GAATCTCCCTACCATAGACTTGAGTATGCCAAACAAACCGGAAGGATAACGTCTCTATTTGATAAAAAATTAAAGTGGGAAATCTTAAATCAAAAAAGTGAGTACACATTTTTTCAATTCGTTCGTGAATATCCTGATCCACTCGTAAATGGAGACAGAACTGCTCTGTATGCAAGAGATTTAGTTAAAGAAAAATTTGATGCAAATTGCTGGATGACTGATTGGAAAGCTAAACGGGAAACAGCAAATAATTTTATAGAATCTCAAATTGAACGAACTCCGGAAGGTGTTTCCTTAGTGTTAAGATTTAGTGTACCAGGAGCTAAATTTTTAGAGCAAAGAATTACACTCCAGGAAAATTCAGCGCTAATTTTGTTAGATGCAACTATTCATAAAGATGAGGTGCTAACTCCTGAATCAATATACTTCACCTTCCCACTAAACTTAAAAGAGAACTGGAAGGCACATTACGATACTGCTGGTATCCATGTTGAATTAGATGAGGAACAATTACCAAAGTCCAGCAGAGGCTGGCAAACAGTTGAATCGTATGCCTCAATGTATAATGAAAATAGAGGAGTTGTTTTATTGTGTCCAGATGCGCCGATGGTTCAAATGGGAGGATTTAACTTTGGAAGAAAATACCATTCTATCGATAGGTTATCATCGCCTCTTTTACTTGCGTGGCCACTCAACAATTATTGGGATACGAATTTTTCATCAAGTCAGCCCGGACAAATTCGCTTATCGTATGCATTTTCAACTTTCAAGAAATTTAACAAGCAACAAATGTTTCAATTCGGAAGAGAAATTTCATCTAAGATTGAAGTACACCCTGCCATGAATTGCAAAGAAAAGGAGGGCGGTTCATATATAGAAATTAAGGGTGAAAGCGTGCAACTACTAAATTTAAAATTATCCGGCGACGGTAAAGGAATTATTGCACGAGTAGTTAAGACGGGAGAGCAAACCGGAATTACTTCAATTAAGCTTCAACAAAAAATTAAGCAGGCTTCATTAGTAAACACACTTGAAGAATTTATTGAAGAAATAAAAATAAGCAAAAACGAAGTGTTAATTGATTTAGTTCCGAACAGGATAACACAAATATTATTTATTCCGATGAAGTAATTTTTTAATAATTAATCTGAAATATTTATGAAAAACATATCTGAAAATTTTCCCGGTTACAATACTATTAAACCTATGCTTGATGTCATAAATACATGTGAGGCTACCCTGGAGAAAGATCCCGAAAACATCGATGCTCACATTGGAATTGCTGATTCATATTTTGCATTGTGGTGTTACGGTACTATTCCCTATGCTGAAGCTATAAAGGAAGTAAAAACAGCTGAATCTATTGTGCTTAATCTAAACGATAGTCTTTCCGATGTACATACATTAACAGCACTTATAAAATGGAGTGAATGGAACTGGGATGGTGCTGAGAAGGAATTTAATATTGCAATTGATTTAGATTCGAACAGTGCAAAGGCTAATCATTGGTATGCACTTTACCATGCGGCAATGGGTCAGTTTGAAGAATCAATATCCTTATCTAAAAAGGCCGTGCAGCTCGAACCCACATCTGGTTACAAAATAGGTCTTGGTTCTATGTACTACTTTGCTCAAGATTTTGAAACACTTAAGAAAGAGATGAAAGATGTAATATCCGAGGACCCTGATTTTGCACAAGCTTATGATTGGCTCGGCATGGCATATATCTTATTGGAGGAATTTGATAATTCTATTGAGGTATATGAAAAATCAGCAGCTCTCTCAGGTAGATTGGCCGAAATTCTTGGCGGACTTGGACACGCGTATGGGATTGCTGGAAGGAAAAACGAGGCAAAGGAAATTCTTGATGAAATGCTCGATTATACATTGAAATATCATATTCCTCCGATTCAAATTGCTTTTGTGTATGCAGGATTAGGTGACGATGATAAAGTATTTGGAATGTTGGAAAGGGCATACAAAGAGCGATCGTGGGAGTTGATATTTATGCGAGAAGAACCATGGTTTGATTACCTGCGTGAAGATAACCGGTTTAAGGAATTTGTTTCTCGTCTTAAGTTTCCAAAAAAATAAAATATATTGGCCAATTTATTAATC
>JBATTD010000354.1:0-12095 GCA_049670345.1 Ignavibacteriaceae bacterium | reverse complement strand
CTGCAAAACGAAATAAAATTGAAACGGTTCTTATACCCAAGGAGAATGAGATTGATTTGAACGAAATATCAGATGAGGTTAAAGAAGGTCTAAAAATTATTCCGATTGAAAAAGTGGCAGATGCAATACCATACGTTTTTCCTAAAGTAAAACGAAAAAAATCTTCCTCTAAAACAATCAAAAAAGTTACAAAAAAGAAATAGTGATTTTGAAAGAAATAATTATACCTGAGGATATTGCTTCTTTAGAAGAAAAATATAAACTGTTAATAAAACAGCTTAAAGAATTACTGAATCGGAATGATCATGAACTATCCAATCTATCCAACTTAACTTCAGCACTGTATCAAACATTCAATAAAATCAGTTGGGTAGGATTTTATCTTTACGATAAAGAGAAATTATATCTCGGTCCGTTTCAGGGTAAAGTAGCATGTACAACAATCGAAATAGGCAATGGAGTTTGTGGAACAGCCGCAGCAAAAAAAGAAACTATTGTTGTTCCTGATGTTGATAAATTTCCAGGACATATAGCTTGTGATTCAGAATCGAAATCTGAAATTGTACTGCCGATAATTAACAAAGATGGTGAACTCTTCGGTGTGCTTGATCTTGACAGCAGTGAATACAATTCGTTTAATGAAACGGATAAAATTTATCTCGAAGAAATTTGTAAGTTTTTGGTTAAAGAAATTCTTACTTAACAATTATTAATTATAAAATTTTTACAAAATGGCATATCTGGTAACAGCACGAAAATGGAGACCTCAGTTATTTGAGGATGTGGTCGGACAAGAACACATAACCGAAACTCTAAAAAATGCTATAAAAAATAATAGGATTGCACACGCTTATTTGTTTACAGGACCACGCGGGGTAGGTAAAACAACGACTGCAAGAATTTTTGCAAAAGCAATTAACTGTGAAAACCCTGCTATTGCTGAACCATGTAATAAATGTAATATGTGCCTTGATATACAAAACCTTCAATCGATGGATATCATCGAAATAGACGGTGCTTCAAATAGAGGGATTGATGAAATCAGAACGCTGAGAGAATCGGTAAAATATGCACCGACCCGGGGAAAATATAAAATTTATATAATTGATGAAGTTCACATGTTAACAAAGGAATCGTTCAATGCATTCCTTAAAACTTTGGAAGAACCACCTGAAAATACAATATTTGTTTTCGCAACAACTGATGTTCATAAAGTTCCGCTCACAATAATTTCACGATGCCAGCGATTTGACTTTCGCAGAATTCAGATGGATACGATTAAAGAAACACTTGCAAAAATAGCTAAAGCCGAAAAAATTAAAATCGATGATAAAACTCTAACTATAATTGCAAAAAAAGCAGATGGAGCTTTGCGAGATGCCGAAAGTTATTTCGATCAGATAGTTTCATTCTGCGGGGATGATATTAATTCTGAAATCGTTGCTAAAATGCTTAACCTGATTGGAGATGAAGTTTACTTTAAGATTTCTGATTCAATATTAAATAAAGAATTTAAAACAGTTTTTGAAGTAACGAATATTATTTACGAAAACGGTTGGGATTTTATTGATTTTATAAATGGGCTGGTTGAACATTTTAGAAACATAATGACAATTATCCTCACTGAAAATACTTTGCTAATAGAAACGGCTGATATTTACAAAGACCGGTATCTTAATTATTTGGGCCAATTCTCCAAAGGTGATTTATTGCGTACGATGAATTATCTAAATAAAATTCAGCAAGAATTGCGATTTTCCCAAAATCAAAAACTTAAGATAGAAATTGCACTTACACATTTGATTGGGCTTGAGAAATCTCAAACAATGACTGAATTAATATCACAATTAAATTCTTCAAACTCTGAAAAAAAAAATCTTCTGAATGAACCTGCCGATAATCCATACATTGTAACATCTGAATCTTTGGGACTAACAACGGATAAAATTCAAAAGACTGAAACTAAAAATTCTCAACCAACTAACTCTAAACTAAATAGCAAGCAAGTTGAAAAAACAATTTCAGCCAACGAACAAATTGGTGAGGTTGATTTTGATACTGTAATTAGTAAATGGCAGTATTTTATTGATGAAGTTTCGGATGAGAAAGGATTGACTCTCGGTCCCGCAATCAAATCGCTGCAAGTGCAATCTATCGTAGGAAATAGACTTAGTGTTTTTTCCGATTTTTCCCAGATTGAAAAAACCATCGAAATAAATAATAAATACCTGGAAATCAAATCTGAAACAATTTTTGGAAAACGGTTGCTATTTCAATTTTCTAATCAATTTGATGCAAATAAACAGGCCGTTGATCAGCCGATCCAAAAAAGCAAAAAAACAACCAAAGAGAAACAAGAAAAGTTTGATGACCCGTATGAAGAAATAATTGTAAACGAACTTGGCGGGGTAAAGATTAATTAGAAAAATCTTATAAAAAAGCTCTTTTTTAACCTTCCGGGTAATGTTCCATTCATTTGATTAATATAAATTTATGGTTATTTTTGTTTTCTATGTCAAAAAATCTTGTCATCGCTATCGATGGTCCTGCAGGTTCGGGCAAAAGTACAACTGCTCAATTAGTAGCCCAAAAGTTAGGTTTTGTTTACATTGATACAGGAGCAATGTACCGGGCAATAACTCATCTTGCAATTAGAAATAATGCATTGGGCAATAATAATAAAATAATTGAACTTGCAGCAAACAGCGATATTGATGTAAAATTTAAAAATGGTGTTACTTGCATCAGCATAAATGGGGAAGATTTAACCGATAAAATCCGCACATTAGATGTGAATAATAATGTGAGTGATGTGAGCAAAATTGAAGAAGTGCGAAATATATTGGTAAGAAAACAGCGCGAGATCGGGAGTAAAACAATAAGCGTAGTAATGGAAGGAAGAGACATTGCAACTGTAGTGTTCCCTAATGCCGATGTAAAAATCTTTCTTACTGCCACAATAGATGAGCGAGCTAAAAGACGCGCAAAAGAATATGCAGAAAACGGAACTGAAATTCCTGTTACGGAAATAAAAGATAGTTTAAAGAACAGGGATCAAATTGATTCTAGCAGAGAAGTAAGTCCTTTGGTAAAGGCAGAAGATGCAATTCTAGTAGATACAAGTTATGTTACAATCGAAGAACAGGTTAATATAATTCTACAAGAAGTTAAAAGATCCGCCGAAAACTTAGGTATTGATGTTAAAATAAATTGAGAATTTGAAAAGCCAAAACAAACAAAAATGTTAAACTAAAAAATGATCTGTGTTATTGTATTTCATTGGCTTTTACGATAATGCAGAAGATATACTATTAGGAGGATGAATGTCCGAAGAAACTAAAGAAGAAACGAAGAAGGTATTTGCCACAATTGACGACTATGAAAAAGCAAAAACCAAATTTGATCGTGTGGATTATTCCGAAGAGGAATTTTTTGAATTAGCTAATTTGTATGCAGATTCTTTTCACGATGTACAGGAAGGCGAACCTGTAAAAGGTACTATTGTAAGTATTCAGGACGATAATGTTATTGTTGATGTTGGTTTTAAGTCCGAAGGATCTATTCACATTTTCGAATTCGGTGAAGACCCGCAATTGAAAATTGGTGATGAAATTGAAGTAGTTCTCGAGAGTGTTGAAGATCATGACGGCAATCTCGTATTAAGTAAACAAAGAGCTGACTTCCTTAAAAACTGGACAAGAGTTATGAATGCTCACGATACCGGTGAAATTCTTGAAGGTAAAATTATTAAAAGAATTAAAGGCGGAATGGTTGTCGATCTTTTCGGTATGGAAGCTTTCCTTCCCGGTTCACAAATTGATGTTAGACCAATAAGAGACTTTGATGCTTTTGTGGGACAGACTATGGACTTTAAAGTTGTTAAAGTTAACGTACCAACCGAGAATGTTGTTGTATCACATAAAGTTCTTGTTGAAGAAGAAATTAGTGATCAGAGAAATGCTATTCTCGAAGGATTGGAAAAAGGACAAATACTCGAAGGTATTGTAAAAGCAATTACTGACTTTGGAGTGTTTGTTGATCTCGGTGGTATTGATGGTTTAATTCATATTACTGATCTTAGCTGGGGTAGAATTAATCATCCTAATGAAGTTGTTAAACTTGACGAAACTATAAAAGTTGTTGTTACCGATTTTGATGAAGAGAAGAAACGTATTTCTTTAAGCTTGAAAAAACTTATGGCTCATCCATGGGAAAATATCGAAGAAAGGTATTCAATTAAAGATAAGGTTTCCGGAAGAGTTGTTTCACTTACAGATTATGGTGCATTCATTGAAATTGAAAAAGGTATAGAAGGGCTTATTCATAATTCTGAAATGAGCTGGACTCAGCATATCAAGCATCCATCACAGGTTGTTGCAATGGGACAAATTATAGAGGCAGTTATTTTAAGCCTGGATAAAGATGAAAAGAAAATTTCTCTTGGTATAAAACAATTAGAACCAGATCCATGGGAATCTTTAATGCAGAAATACCCTGATGGATCAAAACATACCGGCGTTGCTCGTAATTTAACAAACTTCGGTGTATTTGTAGAACTCGAACCTGGAGTTGACGGGCTTGTCCATATTTCCGATCTTTCGTGGACAAAGAAAATCCGCCATCCCGGAGAAGTTATAAAAAAGGGTGAAACAATTGAAGTAATTGTGCTTGGCGTTGATGTGGAACAACGGAAAATTTCTCTCGGTCATAAACAAATTCTCGAAAATCCGTGGGACACTTTCGAAAAGACATATTCTGTGGGTTCGCTTACAGAAGGTAAGGTTGTTAGAATAATTGAGAAAGGATTAATAGCTGAACTACCTGATCAGGTAGATGGTTTTGTACCCGGGACTCAATTATCAACATCAAGAATCAAAAACATTGCAAATCACTTCCCTATCGATGATGTTATACCTCTAAAGGTTTTGGAATTTGATAAAGAGAACAAGAAAATTGTTCTAAGTGCAATTACAGCACTCAAAGAAAAATCTGAAGAGGAAATACAGGAATATTTAAATAAGCATAAATTTGATAGAGTTTCGGTTCAAAGCATAAAAGTTGCTGATACTGGTGCAATTGATTCTTCTGAATTTCCTATATTTGAAATTGAAGAAAAAGTTCCGCCTCATCAGCCAAAAACTGAACCTAATATTGAAGAAGAAAAATAAATCCTGGATTTTCCTAGGGCCTAATTATTGAGCGGGATACTCTCCCGCTCTTCTTTTATAAATAAGATTAATATGAACGGTAAAGTTGCATTACATACATTGGGCTGCAAACTAAACTTCTCCGAAACTTCAACAATTGGCAAACAATTTTTAACTAACGGTTATGAAATAGTTGACTTTAAAGAGAAAGCAGATGTTTATGTATTTAACTCCTGCACCGTTACTGAGAATGCAGAAAGAGAATGCAGGCAATTAATTCGGAGAGTGCTGCGAAATAATCCTGAGGCATTTGTCATTGTTACAGGATGCTACGCTCAATTGCGTCCTGAAGAAATTGGCGGTATTCATGGTGTTGATGCAGTATTGGGCAGCAACGAAAAATTTAATCTGTTTACTATCCTAAATGATTTTAATAAATCTGAACTTGCCTGTATTCATGTTGGCTCTCTGAATAACGTAAAAGATTTCGGGGAAGCACATTCGACTGAAGGAGACAGCCGTACAAGAGCATTTTTTAAATTACAGGATGGATGCGATTATCAATGCACATTTTGTACAATCCCACACGCCCGCGGCTCAAGCAGAAGTATGAACCCGCTATACGCCGTAGATGAGTTTAAAAGATCAATCGATCAGGGTTATAAGGAAATTATATTAACAGGTGTAAATGTTGGAGACTACGGTAAATCATATGATTATAATTTCTTCCAGCTTCTCTCAGATCTTACAAAAATAGAGGGCGAATTTAGAATTAGGATCAGTTCTATTGAGCCGAACTTGCTAACTGATGATATAATTAATTTGATTGCCGAAGAAAAAAAACTTTGCAATCATTTGCACATTCCTCTTCAAAGTGGAAGCTCACACATTCTTAAAGTAATGCAAAGAAGATATTCCGTAAAAGATTATGAGAAAGTAATAATTACTGCGAATGAGAAAATTGAAAATCTCGGTATAGGGGTAGATGTAATAGTTGGTTTCCCCGGTGAAACAGAAAATCATTTTATTGAAACACATAACTTCCTTCGTGATCTGCCAATTTCATATTTACACGTTTTTACGTTCTCCGAAAGACCTAATACAAAAGCGATAAATCTGCCCGGCAAAGTTGAAATAACTGAGAGAAAAAGACGTAATAAGATTCTTAGAATTTTAAGTGAAAAGAAAAAACATCAATTCTATGAACAAATGCTGGGGAAAGATTTAGATGTATTATTTGAAAATGAATTGGTTGATAATAAAATGAAAGGGTTCACATCCAACTATGTAAGGGTTATG
This sequence comes from Ignavibacteriaceae bacterium, assembly GCA_049670345.1. GTDB lineage: Bacteria > Bacteroidota > Ignavibacteria > Ignavibacteriales > Ignavibacteriaceae > BMS3ABIN03. The sequence continues at coordinate 5,649 of JBATTD010000354.1, read as the reverse complement.
AATGATTATGATCATTCTTTCATTAATAATCTTACGATAGTAAAATTAACCGGATTAACCGCAGAGGGAATTTGTACAGGAAATATATTAGATACTAAAAATTCAATTGAATTAATTTCAATTTAAAGTTAATATGAAATTAAAAAATATGAAATTATCCGTACTTCTTATTGTCGCAATCACGTCATCTGTTTTTTCACAACAGCAATCATCTTCAACTTTATTATTGGAACAAGAAGTTAGATCATCCGCTTCTAGATATTCCAGAACATATTTGAATTTTTCTGATGATATTGAAACAACGAAAAAAAGTTCGGGATTGGCAATATTATATTCACTTCTATTACCCGGTATGGGTGAACTTTATGCAGATGGATATGAAAGCGGAAAATATTTTACGATTGCAGAAGGTGTATTGTGGGGAACGTATATTGGTATGAGCATTCATGCTAGCAATCAGGAAGATAACTATAAAGCTTATGCAACAACTAATGCTTCTATAAATACCAGCGGTAAAGATGATGATTACTTTGCAACTATCGGGGAATATCAAAACATCGACGATTACAACGATCAAAAAGCATCTGAAAGAAATTTTGATCAAATGTACAACCCGGAAACATTTTTTTGGAAATGGCAAAGTAATGAAGACAGACGTACCTATAGAAGTATGTGGACTTCAAGTGAGCAAACCTATAACGACTTGCGTTTCATAGTAGGAGCAATGATATTGAACAGAGTTGTAAGTGCAATTAATGCAGCACGTCTTGTTTCTGCATACAACAACCGTTTAAAAGAAGAATTAAGTTGGAATGTTTCTATAGGATTAAAACATACCGCAAATCTTCCTACAAGTTTAAATGTTAACTTTCAAAAAACATTTTAAAGTAATGCTTGTTTAGATTGATGAAATTCTTTATTTCCTGAGCTATATCACCATTACTTAACCGACTCCTATTGGCTACATAAAATTACAGCTTGCACACTAAACTTCTAACTGACTGAAATATTGAAAACGTGCCATTTTTTAATATATTTGCGCTTCAAAATTGCTTCTGATTTAAACTTATTCGCTTCGCAATTTTACTCCTGCTCAAAACAAGCTATTTGGTAAAACTTGAAATGAATCTACAGATTTAATTCATAATTATTAATTATTAATTATTAATTATATTAACAAAATTGGTTTATAATTAACAGGAACAAAATGAAAAAGATTGGAATTTTATTCGGACAGGAAAAAACCTTTCCTCCTGCATTTGTTGAAAGAGTAAACTCAAAAAATGAAGATGGAATAACCGCTGAGTTTGTAAATATAGATAAAGTAATACAGGGAGATCATTGCGAATATGATGTAATAATCGATCGTATTTCTCAGGATGTTCCCTTCTATCGTTCATACCTTAAAAATACTGCCGTAAGTGGTACTGCGGTTATTAACAATCCTTTTTGGTGGAGTGCGGATGAGAAATTTTTCAACAACGCTTTGATGACAAAATTAAATGTTGCTGTTCCAAAAACTGTCTTACTTCCTTCAAACCAGCATCCCGACGATACTGACTCTAATTCGTTCAGAAATTTATCCTTCCCGTTTGATTGGGATTCGATTTTCGATTATATAGGATTTCCTGCATTCTTCAAACCATTTGCAGGCGGTGGATGGAAAAATGTTTACCGGCTTGAAAATCCCGATGACTTTTTCAAAGCATATAATGAAACCGGACAGCTTGTGATGATGCTGCAGGAAGAAATTGATTTTACCGAATACTTTCGTATTTACTGTTTGGATAGATCTGATGTTCACATAATGAGATACGCTCCTAAAGAACCTCATCATAAAAGGTACGTTCAGAATCCGGAACCGATTGAAAAAGAGTTATTTGTGAAGTTAACCGAAACTGTTCTAAGTATAAACTATGCGCTCGGTTATGATTTTAACACGGTGGAACTTGCAATAAGAGACGGGGTTCCTTATGCAATTGATTTTTGCAATCCTGCTCCCGATGCTGAAATAAAATCCGTTGGTAAAGAAAATTTTGAATGGATTGTTGAAGCTGCTGCAAATATGGCTATAAGAAGAGCAAAGCAGCATATACCAAACCAAAATAACCTTACCTGGGGAAGTTTTATAACTCAATTTGCAAAGAATAAAGGTTTAGCTAATTAATCAAAATGGATAATAATAATGACTGAACCGGGACTTTTTACATTAGGTATTGAAGAAGAATTTCAGATTGTTGATCCTGAAACTGGAGAGCTTCGTTCACGTGTTCAGGAAATACTGGAAGATGGTAAAGTTATTCTTGCCGAAAAAGTGAAATCTGAAATGCACCAATCTGTTGTAGAAATGGGGACAGATATTTGCACTGATATTCACGATGCCCGCGCACAAGTAATTGATTTAAGAACCAAACTAGCTAAGCTGGCAAAGAAAAATGGACTTGCAATTGCGGCGGCAGGAACACATCCGTTCTCACACTGGCAAGACCAAAAGATAACCGATCATCCGCACTATCACGAGATAATTACAGATATGCAGCAGGTTGCAAGAGCAAATCTTATCTTTGGACTGCACGTTCACGTTGGCGTTGAAGACCGGGAAATTGCTTTACATATTATGAATGCCGCACGGTATTTTCTTCCGCACATTTTTGCACTTTCTACAAACTCACCTTTTTGGTTAGGCAGAAATACTGGTTTTAAATCATATCGAAGCAAAATATTCGATAGATTCCCTCGAACAGGAATTCCTGATTACTTCGGCAGCATCGCTGAATACGATAATTTCATCAAGCTATTAATTAAAACCAAATGCATAGACAGTGCTAAAAAAATATGGTGGGATATACGGGCGCATCCTGTTTTTAAAACACTTGAATTTAGAATTTGTGATTTGCCGATGCGTGTGGATGAAACGATTTGCCTTGCTGCATTAATTCAGGCAATAGTTGCAAAATTGCATAAACTTATAAAACAAAATCTTGGCTTTCGTTTGTACAGGAGAGCACTTATAGCCGAGAATAAATGGAGAGCAGCAAGATACGGTATTCAAGGTAAACTAATAGATTTTGGTAAACAGGAAGAAGTTGATTTTAAATCATTAGCAAAAGAATTGTACCATTTTGTTGATGATGTTGTTGATGAATTAGGATCACGCGAAGAAGTAATTTATATAAACAAAATATTTGAAACAGGAACAGGAGCAGACAGACAGCTTAAAGTGTGGGAAGAAACAAAAGATTTTAAAAAGCTTATGCATTATATCATCGAAGAAACCCACCAGGGACTGTCTGTTTAATAATAATCCTTTTCAATAACCAGCAATATTTAAATATTTAACAATGAGTAGAAAGCAATAAATATATTTATGCAAAAACAAAAAATTAAAATAGCAACAATAGATTTATACAATAACGAACTCAACGAAGGTATGCGCTGTATTAATGAAATAGTTGAAGAGACAAAGAAAAAGTTCAACGATTTAGATATTTCTTACAATGTGTACGAAACAAGATTTAAGGAGGATATTCCGGGTATTGATTATGATATATTTATTTCTTCCGGCGGACCGGGCAGCCCTTTTGATGGCGAAGGTAAAAAATGGGAAAAGAAGTATTTTAATTTGATTGAAAAGATTTATTCCCATAATCAATCAAATACTGAGAAGAAAAAACATATCTTCTTCATCTGTCATTCTTTTCAATTGATGGCAAGATTTTTTGAGTTAGGCGATGTAAGTAAACGTACTTCAAAATCAATTGGAGTAATGCCTTTTGAAAAAACAAAGCCGGGTAGAACAAATATTATCTTAGACCAATTACCAAATCCCTTCTATGCTGCAGATATTAGAGAATACCAGGTTACAAATCCAAATAAAAAAGTTATTGATGATATAGGAGCAAATATTTTATCATACGAAATTCTTGATAATAACACAGAGGACGAGCCTGCAATAGCGGCAGTTAAAATAAGTAACCAGATAGTCGGAACACAATTTCATCCCGAAGCAGATCCGGAAAGTATGCTTTATCATTTTAACAGACCCGATGAAAAGAAACAGATTGTTGATACATACGGTGAAGAAAAATACAATCGGATGATAGAAATTTTGCAGGAACCAAATGCAGTAAAACTAACACGCAAAACCGTTATCCCTAATTTCTTAAATCAGACAATTGATGAATTAAGTAAGGTATTAATTTAATTTTTATGATTCCAGAATTAAGAAACAAGTTCAACTCTGAATTTACTCTGCACAAATACAAAACATTCCTTGATGAACTGAACTCATCCTTTCAATATCCGGCAGATTTCAGGATTGCAGAAACACCCATATTTCTGCCTGCTTATCTAAAAGATGAATTGCTAAATGCCTGCGACGATATTCTAAAACAAATACAAAACGATGAGTTCAAAAGGAGATCCGAAAAAGCAATCCCGAAAGACCTTGTCGTTCCTGATGAAAGTGCTCATCCCGAATTTTTACAAATTGATTTTGCTATTTGTGAAAACCCGGATGGCTCATACTTACCTAAATTGATCGAACTTCAGGGATTTCCGACTGTTTACGGCTATCAGTATTTTCTTGCACAGCTCATTAAAAAACATTTTAATATTGAAGATGGTCTCACTCCATATTTCAACTCATTAGATGAGCAAGGATACATGTCGGAATTACGAAATATAATTGTTGGGGATAGTGATATTGAAAGTGTTGTCTTACTTGAAATCCAACCTGAGAAGCAAAAAACAAAAATTGATTTTTCAGCTACGGAAAACTTATTAGGAATAACAACCGTATGCATTTCAGATGTTGTTCAGGAAGGCAGAAAACTCTTTTATAAAAATAATGGGAAAACTATTCCGATTGAGAGAATTTATAACAGGGTAATTCTTGATGACTTAAAGAGAAACGATATAGCATTCAGTTTTAATTATAAAGATGAACTTGATGTAAAGTGGATTTCACATCCAAATTGGTTTTTTAAAATCAGTAAATATTCTTTGCCGTTACTAAAGGGTATGTATGTTCCCGAATGTTATTTCCTGAATGAACTATCCGGCTTTTCTGGTGATTTAAGTAATTACGTTTTAAAACCTCTTTTTTCATTCGCCGGTCATGGTGTTGAAGTTGATTTAAATAAAAACATTCTGGATGCTATTGAAGATCCTGAAAATTTTATACTTCAGAAGAAAATAGATTATGCACCGGTTATCAAGACACCTGATGAAAACTCAAAAGTAGAAATAAGAATGATGTTTTTATGGGATAAAAAACCGTTGCTTGTAAACAACCTTGTAAGAATGAGCAAAGGAAAAATGATGGGTGTGGATTTCAATAAAAATAAAACATGGGTTGGTTCCTCTCTCGCCTTTCACTCAACCCGGTGATTAACATTTTGTAATAGATTTTTTATATATAAAGAGCTTGTCCAAGCTCAATCGGGACTTGTTTCACACGTAAATCAGGTATATTTTTTATTTTTATTTTATTACTCTTAAATTGATTTCATAATTCAATATTTTTGTATCAATATTCAATTAAATATAGCACTTAAATACTTGTCTTCTTTATAATTTAAAACTATCTTAACCTTATTTAGAGCATATAATTTCGATATGGTCATTCACGATTTCCACATATCTAAA
>JBATTD010000353.1:0-12904 GCA_049670345.1 Ignavibacteriaceae bacterium | reverse complement strand
AGGTATTTATAAACTCTCAGATAAAAATCCATTTTGATTACTGCCGTACAGAATTATGTAGGTTTTGCAGTTACGAAGATTGTGCAGTTAGAGAAGAAAAACGAACCGTAATATTTGATTGGGATGTAAATAAACTTACAGGTGATGCTGTTTTCAGAATTCATCAATAAGATGCCAGCTTTCTGTCAGGGTCTTTCACTTTGCTTAGTATCAACATTCCAATCACAAAAAATACACCAACAGATAAAATTGCAATCCTCTGACTTCCGGAAAGAAAACTAACCATACCGAAAACAAGGGGACCGATTACTGCTGAACTCTTACCAAAGAAGGAATAAAAACCAAAGAACTCTGTTTTTTTATCTTCGGGTGTAAGTTTAGTCATCAAACTTCTGCTTGTAGATTGACTTGAACCCATTGACGCACCGGCTATTAATCCAACTATATAAAACCCGGTTTTATCGTAAATAAAAAATGCAAGAGCAACAGTTATCAGCCACATAAACAAGGTTATCATTATTGTTTTTTTTTGCCCAAAAGAATCTGCTATTATTCCAAAAACCACAGAGCCGGCGATAGCTGTTGTTTGAACAGTTAAAAAGAAAACCAAAAGTTCAGAATCGGTAAAACCTAAAGTGTTACTTGCATAAATACCTGAAAAGAAAATAATTGTATTCACACCTTCGATATAAAAGAAATAAGCTAATAGAAATATTGCGAGATTTTTATAGTTTTTTAGATGAGAGATAGTCGACCATACTCTTTTCAATCCAATTATATGATATGGCTCGGTTTTAACTATTTTTTTTCTTGAATCGCGGATGAAGAGGAAAAACGGAATAGAGAAAACCAAAAAGAAAAGCGCCGCAACGGGAAAAGTTTCTTTTATCATACCATTTTGAATAAACGGATAAATAATACCAAGCGTAGCCAATGAGCCGAGATAGCCCATTCCAAAACCATAACCGCTTACTCTTCCATAATTTTTAGGCACAGTTACTTCGGGAAGAAAAGCATCGTAGAAAACCAAGCCAGCTTCAAAACCAATATTTGCTGTTATGAATAAAATTAATCCTAGAAGAATTTGCCCCGGACCCACAAAGAACAAAGATGCAGTAGCAGTAATGCACATTATTGTAAAGAATAAAAGGAATCTTTTTTTACCTGCGGAAAAGTCAGCAATCGCGCCTAAAACAGGAGAGACTAAAGCTGTAACTATCATCGAAATTGAAGTTCCGAAACTCCAATATAAATCCCCAATCGGTTCTCCATTGGCTACTGTGTTTTTGAAATAAACGGCGAAAAGAAAAGTAACTACTACTATTGAAAAAGATGTGTTGGCAAAATCAAATAACGTCCATATAAAAATTTTTTTCTTGTTTTGCATCAATTACTTGTCATCAGGATTCTTCGTAATTGATTCTTCAACCAAACCCCTTCCCTCTTTTTTTAATTTGCCGGATTTTCTTTCTTGCGAAAGAATTACATCCAAAATTCCGTTAATAAATTTTGCACTGCCTGCTGTACTGTATTCTTTTGCAATTTCAATTGATTCATTTATTGAAACTTTTGGAGGGATATCTGGAAAGTAAAGCATTTCACAAATTCCTATTCGCAGTAATATTTTATCAATCAACGCAATCCTGCTCATCTCCCAATTAGCAACGCGAACTTTTATCATTTCATCCAGTTCATCCTTATGAATACGTATTTTGTTAATTAATTCATTGCCAAATTGGAGGTCGGCATCATTTTCAATTACTTTAAAAATTTCATCAATTAAAAATTGTAGTGATTCATCATTCATCTCATAGGCAAATAAAACCTGAAGTACTTTTTCTCTTATTAATCTTCTTTTAGATTTTTGCTTCATATTTTATGTATTTGATCCTAGTAATAAATTTAGAGTTAAATTAGTTACAGAAGAACTATAAAGCAAAACTCCAAAATAAAATAAGTGCAATAGTTTCACGTAATTGCATATATAACTTCTTTTTATAATTCAGATAAATTGATGAAGCAGCAACTTTTATGTTGATATTTAAAAATTTACTAATTTCAATAATTCTCACTAAATGATATGCTTCCGAAACAACAATAATATCATTAATATTTTCATCATCAACTAAATGCGATTTTATATATTTTAATTGTTCGCTTGTTGAGGTGGTTAAAGATTCATACGATACCTTCTCCATATCCATTCCATTTATCTTGGCATATTCAAGAGCAACTTCTGCTTCACTCATCTCACCTGGTGCATTGCTTCCTGTAAATAATATACCACCAACGAATTTATCAATATATAATTGAATTCCTTTGTCAACTCTCCCCGAGAGACTGGTGCTCGGTTGATTATCCGACCAAACGGCAGCACCAAGAACTACAGCAACGTTTTTATCACTTTTTGTGAGTGACCAATTATCAGATGAATACCCTTTTATTAGTATATAAATAAAAGTAACTACTAATAAAAATAATATCATCCCCACAGCACGCGATAATGACTTCATAAACACAGCTTCATCTGAACGTAGAGCTTTTAACCAAATAACTGAAATTGAAACAAACAAAATAAATTTGTAAAGGGTGAATATTGCGGCATTAATTACTTTATCTCCTTGTTGTCCAAGAATATTAAATTCGAGGAAAGGGAGTTCAACTAAAGGGAGTATGTAAGCAATGAATAATGTTAGGAATGTGATAATCATTAAAGTGATTAAAGACTTAATTTCGTTATGCTTTCTTTTAAAATAAAATATTACCCCGATAAACAAACAAAGCATTACTAATAGATTAAAAATGTTACCAATATTTAGAAGAGAAAATTCATCTAATGTTAATCCCTGATTTCGATATTTAAGGTAGAAAAAAAATATCACTTGCAAGATAAACGCAAATGAAAAGAATAATGGATATATTATCGGGTACTTTTTTTTCATCTTGAATATTGAAACATTGATTAAATGAAAAGTTAAAACCACAAACTTTAGAGTGCCAGTAATAGGCAGGCATACCAATATTAAATTATTTTACTTTACCTTACGAATCGTATAAAGAGGTGATTAAAACCCATTGCAAAATACATCTATTTTTCCAGATAATAAAAATTTATCTGCATAATAATAAGGTTGTAGTATTACCTTAAATATTAATTTTTATCCTTTCTGAATATCTTTTTCCATGTTCTTCTGCTTACAATTACAACATCATCAAGCGTAGAATAAAAAGTAGGAACAATTATTAACGTTAATACCGTTGCAAAAGCTAACCCGAATATTACTGCAATACCCATAGACTTCCAGAATTCAGCACTTTCACCAGAACCGCTGAATGATATTGAATAAATATCAAAACCAAATCCAAATGTTAATGGTATCAATCCAAGTATTGTGGTTACGGCGGTTAATGTAACGGGTCTGAATCTTCTTAACCCCGCCCTTATTATTGCTTCCCGGCGGCTGAATCCTTTTCGCCGGAGCACATTTATATAATCTATTAGTACAATGTTGTTATTTACCACAACCCCTGCTAAACTAATCACTCCAATTCCGGTCATTATTATTCCGAATGGCATTTCATATACTATCAGCCCAATAAAAACACCTATTAAAGATATTACCACAGAACTCATTATTATCAGTGGTTGACTCAGCGAGTTAAATTGTATTACTAAAATCAGAAAGATCAATAAGATAGCCACCATAAATGCTTTGCCAAGAAATGCACTTGCTTTTGCCTGTTCTTTATTTTGTCCTGTGTACTCAATACTATAATCCGGTGGTAAATTGAAATCAGCCAATTTTTCTTTTACATTGTTCAAAACATCATTTGCATTAAAATCCTCTGCAGAATTTGCTGATATAGTAATTACTCGTTTCATATCCTTTCTACGAATTGCTCCTGGACCTTTTGATCTTGAAATGTTTGCAACGCTGATAAGCGGAACTGTTAACGTAGTTCCTTTCTTATTATTATAAATTATCTCAAGAGATTCAAGCGAGGTTAGGCTGGAACGCTGGTCTTCTTTAAGTCTTACAGTAATATCATATTCATCTTCACCCACGCGATACTTTGAGGCAGTAGTGCCGTTAATTGCAGTCCGAATTGAGTTAGCAATCATACCTGTGTTCATCCCATAAAGAGCGGCTTTCTCCCTGTCGACATCTACTCTTATTTCTGGCTTGCCAACATCAAAATCATCCTTAAGATCAACAACACCCGGAATATTCTTAATTTTTTCTCTCATCAACGCAGCAAGCCCGCCTAAAATATGGTAATCATCCCCACTAATTTCAATACTTATAGGAGCGCCAACAGGAGGCCCCATATCCTGCTGTGCTACTAATACATCAGCCCCTGCTGTTTTAATTACAACATCTCTAATCTCATCGGTGGTAGTCAGTGAGGATTTTTCCCTATCATCATAATCTATAAACTGAATAGTTATCGTACTTTTATTCGGAGTTGATGATCCACCATCAAATGGATTGCTTGATGAACCCACCACAGCCACCATATCTTTTATGTCATTTGATTCAAATTCATTTAGTTTAGCTTCAATTTCTTTAACAATCTGGTTAGACATTTCCAAACTAGTTCCACTCGGCGCTTCGAGAGAAATAAAAATTCTAGGCGGTTGTGTCTTTGGAAAGAATTCAACACCATGACCAAATAATCCATATATTTGAGTTATGCTAAACAGGAGAAGAAGTGTCCCCCATAAAACCCGTAACTTACTATTGGTAAACAAGAATAATATCGAAACTCCTATACCAATGCCGATAAAAACAGAAACAAAAGGGGGTAGCGCACTGGAAAGACCGCCAACTATAATAAAGAACAGGAAAATCGAAAGCACACCCAGTTTATTCCTTTTATTTACTTTTTGATCAACTTCTCTTTGAGGTCCCAATGCTTTAACTAATATTAATTTGTAGCGTGCTAATACTTTTGGTAAAAGTACATCAACAAAAAAATGTGTTACTTTGTTTAAAGGATGAAGAATTTTTTGAATCAGTGTCTCAGGTTCATCTTCGGGATGTTCCAGCTTCATGAAAACAGAAGCGAAAACAGGATTGATTACCAATGCCACGAATAGTGATGAAATCAGGGTAACGATTAACACCAAAGGTATGTACAGCATAAAATCCCCAACTACACCCGGCCAGAAGAGTAATGGGAAAAAACCTGCAACTGTTGTCATAGTGGATGTAAATACAGGCCAGGAAACTTCAGCAGTTCCTAATTTAGCTGCTTCTATCAGCGAATTTCCTTCCTCCAGGAATTTATAAATATTCTCAATAATTACTATAGCATTATCCACAAGCATACCGAGGGCAAGAATAAGGGCGAACAACACTACAAAATTCATCGTAACATCTAATGATTGGAGAATAAAGAAGGACATTAGCATACTAAGCGGAACGGCAATCGCAACAAAAAATGCGTTTCTAACACCAAGGAAGAAAAACAACACAATTAAAACCAGCACCAATCCAGAAAAGATATTGTTCTCTAATTCGTGAATCATCTCCTTAATATCTTTCGACTGATCAGTGGTAATGTATAAGTTAAGATTATTGGGGAGTTCTTTACTCTTAGTATTGAGCAGTTCCTTCACCTGGTCTGCAATATCAATAATATTTTCACCAACTCTTTTAGAAACATCAATAGTAACTGCATTTTCATTATTCAGACGTGCATGGGTTATTCTATCCTTAAATCCGTAACTAACATTTGCTACATCACGTACATAAATAGGTGAACCATCTTTTAGTTTCACTATTATATCTTCGATCATATATGGTTCATTAAATTCTCCGGGCACTCTCACCATAAAACTTGATTGATTAACGTCTATTGTACCTCCGGGGATGGTTCTGTTCTCATCCACTATTGCAGATATTATGTCTTTGAACCTAACGTTGTAGTGGTTCAGTTTATAAATATCAACATCAACCTTAACTTCCCTTTCCAAACCTCCTTTAATTTTTACATCCAGCACACCTTCAACTTTTTCAATGTCATCTTTTAAATCTTCCGCAACATCCTTTAATTTAGATAAACTATACGGCCCGGAAACATTGAAAGTAACAATCGGAAATTCTGAAAAATTAATTTCGATGATATCCGGTTTTTCAGCGTCCGGAGGAAGCTCAGATTCTGCTTTGTTAACTTTATCACGAACTTTCTGCACAGCTTCATCAATATTAAAACCACTTTCGAACTCAACCCGAATAATAGAATACCCTTCAAATGAAGAAGAAGTTATCTCTTTTACTTCTCCAATACCGTTGACTTCTTTTTCAATTTTTTGCGTAACCAGTGATTCAATATCTTCAGGCGAAACACCAAAATATTGAGTGGATATAATTACTAAAGGGATTGATATATCCGGAGCAGATTCGCGCGGTAATGTCATATATGCCGAAAGTCCCAGGAATACAATTATAACAACAATTATAAATACACTTGTTCTATTATCAATTGCTACATTTGTTAATTTCATTTTTCATCGCTGTTAATTACTGTAACTTTTTTTCCGTTTACGAGATTCTGAAATCCAACAACCACCAGATTCTCACCTTCACTTAGACCACTTTTTACTGCTATTTCATTTTTTGAACGGCTAAGGATCTCAACAACTCTCATCTCAGCAATGCCATCTTTCTCAACAAAAACAACCGATCCCAAATCAGTTTCTGTTACCGTTTCTTCCGGAATCACAAAAACATTTTCATAGCTTGCTTCTTCAATAAATATTTTAGCACTTAGCTCAGGTTTAATCTTTTTATCTCTGTTAGCAAGAATTATTTCAATTGGAAAGGTTCTGTTATCTGTAGAAATTGTATACCCTACATAACTCACTTTAGATTCGTATTGGGCACTATTAAGGTCTTTAAAAACAATTTTTACTTTGCTTCCTTTATGTACTTTATTAACATAATTCTCAGGAACACCGGCAACTACTTTTATCTTATTCATACTAACTAAAGAAACGATTGGAAAACCCGGCATTACTGTCTCACCAATTTCAGCAAATTTCTGGTCTACAATTCCTCCGAATGGTGCTTTAACAAAAGTTCTATCATACCTGGCTTTAATCAATTCAAAGTTTGCTTTCGCAGCGTCTCTTTCAAATTTAGAATTCAAATATGTTAATTCGCTGGTTACCTTTTGATTGTAAACGATTTCCTGCCTTACATATGTACTCTCGGCTCTCTGGTATTGTGCAAATGCAGCATCTAAGCTTGCTTTTAAAACTTCATTGTCTATTGTAAGAATGACATCGCCCTTTTTTACATAACTTCCTTTATCTTTAATAAACTCTTTTATTCTGCCTCCTTCATCCGAAGATATATTGGAGTGATACATTGCTTTGGCAACACCAAGGACGTAGATATTATCTATAAACGAAACGAGCTGGAGAGGTTCTGTCTTCACATAGACTGACGGTTCCTCATTCTGCTCAGAATTGTTTTTATCACTTCCGGTAGAATCTGAACATCCCGTAATAGCAATAAAAATAATAGTTACAATTATTGAATAAATAAAAAGCCAAATTTCTTGTTTCATTTTCACACCAGTTAATATTTTAGTCTGATTTATCTATAATTTTCACTTCACTTGCAAGCAATGCTTCCAGGTTAGCATGTAATTCATAATAAGTAAAAATTGCATCTAAATAATTTATTTTTGCTCTTGTTAACGCCACTAAGGCATCAATATTTTCTAATTGAGTTCCCAAACCATTTGAATATCTTTTTACTGAAATATCATAACCTAATTGCGCCTCATTTATAGTAGCATCATAAGCAGATATTTTATTTTTTGTTTCTTCAATGCGCAGCAACAGATTATCTAATTGATTATTAAATAATTGATCAGTTTTGGAAAATTCTTCCTCTGCTTTCATCAATTCAATTTTAGCTTGCTGTACTTTGGAAGTTGTTTGAAATCCATTAAATATCGGAACCTTCAGGTTAAGCCCCACATAAACAGAATTAATATATCTCCAACTACTGAAGGCTCTTTCATTTTCCTGTGCGGCAGTTTGCCAGTTACCTGTTAAAAATAACTCAGGAAAATGTTTTGAAAACTCGTACGATACTGCCTTATCCTGTAATTCAATTTGAAGCTTTAACTGTTGTAGTGTAAAATTCTGATTGTTCATTATTCTTTGGGAAGTTTCATAATCATCAGTAGATAATTCAGCAAATACTAATGAATCCTCTACATTAAACGGCTGCTCCAGATCTAAACCAAGTATATATCGCAGAGTGTTTTTTGCAACTTTAATTGAGTTTTTTGATTGTTCAACTTCAGGTAAAATATTTTGCACTTGAACTCTTGATCTTATAAAATCATACTCAGGAGCTAAGCCTGCTTCATACAATGCTTTAGAATTTTTAAGATTACCTTCTGCTGCTTTGAGAGTTACAAGTGAAAGATTTTTAAACTCTTTTGCAAGTAAGTATGCATAATAAGCTCTCTTAACATCTTTAATTAAATTTGCCTGAGATGAATAATATCCCTTCTCTGAAATTTCGGCATAAACTTTAGAAATTCTGGTTGCGTAAAACACTGCGCCTGTAAACAACGGCTGTTCCAGAGATGCACCGATCGTAAAGGTGTTTATCGTTCCCTGTGGAAATGATCCGCTGAAGAAGGGAGTTTCCAGAGTAATTTCGCCTCTCTGAATTGCTCTTCTATAATTTACAACACCTTTTATTTTTGGTAAAACCGATAATCCGAACGCTTCAGTAATCTGTTCTTCTGCTCTCTCATACTCCAATTTAGCTATTTTCAAATCATGATTTTTTATGATAGCAAGATCAATACTCTTTTCTAAATTTAATTTAAGAGTATCCTGCGCACCCAAAAAGGGCAAGTAAAACGCCAACATTATAAAAATAATTTTCTTCAACATTTACCCTGTTAAGTTTTTATTAGTAATTCCGTTATAAAAAACGGATAGTATAAAATCAATCTCTCTATCCTGATCAAACTTATCTTTAAATGTATTGATGAGAAAAAGTATATAAGGAAAGATTAAGTGTTCATATAATGTTGTAAGCTTTTCAGCATCATATTTTTTAATCTCCTTTAGTTTCATTCCTTTGGAAATTATTTTAATAAGAACATTTCTTACTTTCTTATGCCTTTCATTTATTTTTTTTCTATCATTTATAAATATATCCGTTGTAAAATGAGCTATCTCTCTAACATAGATTATAAAAGCATCACGTTTTCCTACACAGTACTGAAACACTAATTTCGCATGCATTTTGAAAAAATCTTTTGAACTTTTAGTTTCAGAATCAGCTTGTTGAACAATATCGTAAAGATTTGCACTGACATCATCTATAATAGCAGAATATATATCTTCTTTACTTTTGAAATAATTATAGATTGTACCTTTGCCGAACTCGGAAGTAATTGCAATCTCTTCAAGGGTTGTATCCCGGTAACCTTTCTTTGCGAAAATGCTAACTGCAGCATCCATTATTGCTGCTCTTTTAAATAATCTCTCTTTTTCTTTTCTACTTAAAACTTTTTTATTCATCTGATCGTAATTTTATATTTTCGTACATGTCAGCCAGATTATCATATTTATGACTGATAATTCATATCCAAAACTAAGTATTCACTTTTATAGTTCAAAACGAATTATGATGATATTCGGATGGAAGTGATTATTATCACAACGAGTGGCTTGCTGGATTATTTAAAAAAGGCGTCTAAATGACGCCTTTAAAATATTACTTTAATTTAAATATAATTGGAATGGACACCTGAACTTTAACAGGTTTCCCTCTTTGTTTACCGGGAGTAAATTTGGTTTTTAATACGGCATCAAGTGCTGCTTCATCACAACCGGCGCCAATGCCTTTAATAATTTGTGCTTTTGTTACTTCACCTTGTTCATTAACAAATGCTAATACATAAACTTTACCTTCAACTCCGGCTCTTTTTGCAATTTCGGGATAAACAATTTTTTCCTGAATTGCTTTGATTCCTCCAATTGGTCCAGGCATTTCTTCAACTGCAACAAAATAGGTAGGTTCTTCTTCTATCTCTTCTTTAGGAGGAGGCGGAGCTTCAATTTCAGCTTCAAAATCAATTTCTGTGTCTTCTATTTCAATATCTTCTAATACATCATCTGCAGGTGCTTCAATTGGAATTGGTGGTTTGGGAGGTGGTGGAGGTCTGTCCTCCTGCTTTGTCTGTTGAATATCTTCAACAGTAAAAAGTTCCTGAGGACCTTCTAATGCCATGCCTTTATCTTGAAGATTCGGGAAAAATTTAAAAGCAAAAATTAATATCGCTAACGATATAATAATAGAAATTTCCAGCACCTTATTATACGTTGCTCTCAGGTCTGCTATTGGCTTTTTGAATTTCATTGAATTACTCCGATTTTAATCGATAACAACTTACTAAATGATAAATATTTTGTCAATAAACTTTCTGATTCTTTTACAAATAAAATAGTAAATAGTTCCCAAATTCGAGATCGGAATTACTCACTAAATATATTTACCGGCTTTGGAAAATATTTGAACTTTTTAAGCAGGTAATAAACGATAAAAACACCAGCTGCTGCTCCTAAAGAATCTGCAACCCAATCCAGGAATTCGCTGTTTCTTCCCGGCACAAAACTTTGATGAATTTCATCCAGTAAACCATAAAATGAGCTAATAATTAAAGCTGCTACCAGAAAATATTTTTTAAATAATAAAACCTTGCTTTGATAAAGTAATGTTAAACTTAATAATACCGACAATCCGAAAAAGGCACCAAAATGCTTTATTTTATCACCTATAGCTACCGATGGTAAATTTGCGGCAGGCAAAGATGTTGCGGTAAATAGCATAATCCAGTAAAGAATTAGAGGAACATATACTAAATATACTTTCCTCTTCTCTAAATATTCAAACAAGGGAATTCCTTAAAAACTTAATGGTGTTCGGTAAATAATTTAACAATTCACCAGCCATTAATGAATATTCGGTTTTGCTGGCAACGAGAAGATCAGCTGCTAAACCGTGAATATAAACTGCTGAAACAACAGCCTTTTCAATTTCATCATACTGCGAAAGTAGTCCGGCAATTGTACCGGTTAAAACGTCACCAGTTCCAAATTTAGCTAGCGAAGGATTACCTGAGGAGTTTATCAAAGCATCGCCGTTGGGTGTAAATATAATTGTAGGAGCACCTTTGAGAACTAAGTACACTCCCGTTTTGTTTGTAAAATTACGCCCGTATTTAAGTACATCTTGCTTAATTACAGAAACAGATAGACCTAAAAGATCAGCAAATTCCCCTAAGTGCGGCGTTAAAACTGAATTCTTAAGATTTATATCTTTAAACCTGTTTTTATTTAATGCAAAAACAGCATCTGCATCAATTATAACATTTTTGAAGTTTCTTTCCTTAAGTAGTTTTATTACTGCGTTTTGTGTCTGTTTACTTCTACTAATTCCTGGTCCAATTGTTACAACATCAGCCCATTTAATTTTCTGCAATAACGCATCTACATTTTTCTCTGACAGGAAGCCTTTATTATCATCTTCGTAAGTATGAACTACAACTTCACTCATTTTTTTCTGTATAAAATTTCTTATTGATTTTGGGAAGGCAAGGATGGATGCTCCTGCACCAATTTTAAGTGCTGCTTTTGATGTAAGGGCTGCTGCTCCTGGAAAAGATTCAGAACCGCAAATATTTAATACTTTACCTGCCGAATATTTATGAATGCTTTTTGCTTTTTTTGGCAAACCGATAAGTGCATCTTCAGGTTCAATTAGGTAATCCTTAGTAGTAATCGATTCAAGATAGTTATCAGAAACTCCCATTCTTCCTTTTTCAATATCACCAGAATGAGAATAACCATCGCTAAAAAATAATCCTTTTTTAAATCCACCCAGCGTAATAGTTAAATCGGAATGAAATATATCTTCACCGTACCCTTTATCGACATCCAATCCCGTTGGAATATCGATGGCAACTTTAAATTTTTGCATTCTGTTTAATGAGTGTACGATAGATAAAAATGGTTCGCGAAGTTTCCCTTTCGCCCCGCTGCCAAGAAGTGCATCACAAATTAACTCGTAGTTTTTTAATGATGATAAAGTTTTTACCGATTTATATTTTGCAATTGAGAGATTAGAATGTGATTTCTCCATCTTCTTCAATATAGAAAAATTCATTCTGCAATCGGGAGTCATCTCATTTTGATTTCCGAGATAAAATACTTTTACTTTGTAACCGGCATTTACAAAATGCCTTGCAGCAGCAAATCCATCACCGCCGTTATTTCCTTTTCCGCAAACAAATCCAATGGAATTAAAAACAAATGAGGAAATTATTCTTTCAAATATCTCTCGTGAAGCATTCTCCATCAACATAATACCTGGAAGGCCAAGCTTGTTGATAGCATACGCATCAAATCTACGTATTTGTTTTGTGGAAAATAGAGGTATCATTTCTTATCGCAATTTGCGAAGAAAATATAATTAATTTCTTTTATAAAAATTTGGTAATCAAATCTATAAAAGAACCTGGTATTAAACCAAGAATTATTACAAACACAACTGCTATTACAACTGCAATTATTTCACTAGCTGTATAATAAACTTTATCTTCATTTTCAGAAGACTTAAAGTACATAATAACAACAAGTCTTAGATAAAAATAAACACTAATTACACTTGAAAGTATTCCAACCATTGCCAGCCATGTTAAATCGGATTTGATAGCTGCAATGAACACATAATACTTTCCAAAAAATCCTGCAAAAGGTGGGATACCTGCAAGTGCAAACATGATAAGTGCAAATAATCCTGCAATAAACGGACTTCGCGTTCCAAGACCTGCATACGAATCTAAATCGAGATTT
>JBATTD010000352.1:0-2920 GCA_049670345.1 Ignavibacteriaceae bacterium | reverse complement strand
GTCCTTCGGTTAAATTGCTAACCGGATACTCAAAAAATGAACTAAATGAAATAAGTTTCAAAAGTATTGTTAAGAAAGTTTTCTCAAATACAATTGATCGATACAGAGTGAACGGTGAAACAAACCTTTACGTGGAAGAATTCTATGGAAAGTATTTGATAGAGACAAAATCGGGTGAGAAGAAATGGATTGAAGACAATTCATTCGCTTACCTTGACAAAAATGACGACCGATTAAATGTGGTGGGGATTTTAAGAGATACCTCTTCGTTTCACAAGTTTATAGATAAATTAAATGAAGAGAAGAATGATCTTGATAAAATATTTGACCTATCCGACACAATGCTTATCCAGGTTGATAAAGACTTGAACATTATGATGATAAACAGAAAGGGCTGCAGGATTTTTAGCGGTGATAAAGAAGAGATTATCGGGAAAAATCTTAATGAATTTATTCCAAAACATTTGCAATCAAATTTTGAGCAATATATTGATGAACAAATAAACGGGAACGAGGTTTTAACAAGAAGTACTATTGGAAAATTAAAAACATTCGATAATAAAATAAAAACTATTGAATGGCATAACACATTATTGCAAAATAAAAACGGTGAGCTGATATCCATTATTGCTTCCGGACAGGAAATTACTGAAAGAAGAAAAGAGGAAAAAATCCGAACGATCATTTCGGAAATTCTTAATGAAGCAAACTCCGGGAAACATTTGTATGAAGTATTTAAATTCATACACAAATCTATAAGCAAACTGATGAAAACAGAAAATTTTTATATAGCATACCATAACCGTGAGCAAAATTTGCTTACCTTTCCATACTATGTTGATAAATGTGATGATGATACACCACCACAGAAACTTGGTAAGGGACTAACCGAGTATGTTTTAAGGACTGGTAAATCTGTGCTTGTTGATAAAAAAAAGGATAATGAATTAATACAAAAAGGAGAAACTGAATTAGTTGGAGAGCAATCGGAAATATGGCTTGGTGTACCTTTAAAAATTCAAGATATAGTGATTGGAGTGTTAGTTGTTCAGGATTATGAAGATGCTTCAACTTATACGGAGATAGAACAGCAAATTCTTGATGTTGTTGCATATCCTATTTCACGTGCAATTGAAAGAAAAATTGTTGAAACAGAAAGAGAAGAATTAATTATTCAGCTTAAAGAGCTTAATGCATCAAAAGATCAACTTTTCTCACTCATCTCGCACGATTTACGAAATCCGTTTAACTCGCTGCTTGGATTTGCAGATATTGTTACCACAGAATTCGATTCTTTAACAAAGGAAGAGATAAAGGAATACAATAATGTCATTAATGACTCCGCTAAAAATCTTTATGGAATGACGAATAATTTACTTCACTATTCAAGATATCAGCTTGGTAATTATGAGTTCAGACCAAAAACGATGAAAATTGGAGAAGCATTTCGCATGGTGTTTGAAACACAAGAACATAATATCAAAAAGAAAGATATTTTATTAATAAAAGAAATAGACAAGAATATATCGATTTTTGTAGATGAGAAACTTATAAGCATTGTTTTAGGCAACATAGTAGAAAATGCAATTAAATATACCAATGCAGGCGGAATGGTAAAGATTTCTGCTGAAAATAGTGTTATTGACGAAAGTGATAAAGGCTCGGTAAAAATAATTATTGTAGATGAAGGGGTCGGGATATCTAAGGAAAACCTGGTAAGGATTGAAAACAAGGAAATGTTTTCCACGCCCGGCACGATGAGAGAATTTGGAATAGGACTTGGTTTGTTTTTAAGTCGCGATTTATTAACTATGAATAAAGGAAAACTGCAAATAAAGAGTGAAAAAGGAAAGGGTACAACAGTTTCAATATATTTACCGGGCATTTAGCAAAGTACTAATAATAATATATTTTACGATTATCCTTCAAATGTTAAAAAACCTAAGTTTTCTCTTGTTAAAACAACGGTAATTTTTACACCCTTTTAAAAATACTTTTTACATTGATTATCGGCACAGCTTATTATAAACTCTAAGAATTAAATGAAGAGTAATAGGCCGTTAAGACTCAGTTGGAAATTTTAATATGAATAAGTTAAAATATCAAGCAAAAACAAACAATTTATGCAGATATTTTCTGAAATTGAAAATCACATTTATTACTGAAAATTATGACGGTCAGAATTTTCTCATAAATAGCTTTTATATCTGTTTTGCTATTATTGGCATTGAACATGATATTTCTTTAAGAATGTTAACCTTTTGAATAATACAACTTACGGAGCAAATAATGGAAGTTCAGAAAATAGCTTTTTTAGAAACCTATGATTTGGAAGATAACGGTGGCGTGATGGGCGCTATTTTAGTTACCGATGCCGATACAAAACCGATTGAATTCCGAGTAACAGCACCAATCAAACCAACGGGTTTCCAACGAACTCTTTACGGAGACGTGTTACACGAGCATATTTTGGTTGAGCTGATATCAGTTCCTCTTCTAAATGCACTTAATGAGCAGGTTGACCTTATCGTAGTTACAAACCCATTTTTCCTTGGAGCTAATAATAAACAGGGTATCAGGGTGGTCAGAGTTTTTCAAGATGGAGATGCGCCATCAAGAAAAAGTTCTAAAACTATAGAACTGCCATTTAGTGTTAATGGAAACGGGAAAACATTATTAGAGACATCCCAAAAGTTTGAAGGTGAACTGCCGGTAATAACTGAAGAATTAAATAACCTTTCCGAAGGCAGAAATTTACTAGAACCATTTGAAAGATTAAAACTTGCCTGCGAACAGGTCAATCAGCAAAAAACATCTGAATAAGATTAATGCACGGAAAACTAAGAAGGAAACTTGCTTCCTCCATCTCGGTTATACAGGAAGGGGAGGATTTTCTTTATAATTCATCGTTAAGAGTTCC
>JBATTD010000351.1:0-1519 GCA_049670345.1 Ignavibacteriaceae bacterium | reverse complement strand
ATGTTAAATGGACATTATAGAAACCATTTAGAGCACCTGGATAGTTCTCAATAAGCATCATTGATTCCGCTTCTAAATATTTTTCTTCGGCAGGATCGTAATCCAGGTCGATGAGCGGTTTGTTTAGTTTATTTGCTGCAGCATTTACTACACTTTCATTTTTATAATTATCATAAATTATATTAAACAAACTGTCTGCTCTTTTTTTATTATCAACGGTAAGATAATAACTGCCCATTGCGTAAAGCGTGTTGGCGTGATATGTTGTATTCGGGTAAGTGGTAAGGTTACTATTGTAATACCAGTATGCCGAATCCGGTATGTTAAGTTCCGTAAGAAACAGGTTTCCAATTTGAAGCTGATCTTTAACGATAACTGTTTTTAAAGAATCTATTGTTATAGTTGGACGCCTGGGAGGATTATTTTTAAACTTAAGTGTATCAGGCAGCCCTGCTGCCAGCTCCTTTGCCCTTTGTTCCTTTTCCCTCTTCTCCATTTCATACTGCTGTCTTTCAAGCGGGGTTAGCATGGATAGATCTGAAAACAAGCTATCGAATACGAAAACAATAGCTGAATCTGAATAAAGCGTATCATTTATCTGAGCATAAAGAGTATCCCTGTTTCGATAAGTAAAGGTAGTATCCCTTACAATTAACGAGTCCAGGGTTTTTAAAGTATCCTGGAAGGCACCTGTAGTATCTGTAACAACCCACATAGAATCGAGTCCCGCCCAGATTTCCTGAAGTTCCTTAACACTTGCAATCTCTTCCGCTATTGCCAGAGAATCTTCTACATACCTGGTTGAATCTTTAATAAACTCATCAGGATGATCATAATAAAAAATTTGTTTGCCGTAATTATTAAGATCTGCTCTAAGATTTACATAACGGGTAAAAAGCTGGTTCTTTTCTCTTGCAAGAATTATGTACTCCGGAGATAATAAACTGGTTGCAGCTTTTTTATAATAAACTGCAGCACTATCAAGCTGCTTTAATGCTGATTCGTATATCATCCCAATTTCATATTTTGCTGCAGCGGAATTCTCTGAATTCTTGAAGGTCGTATCAACCTCAATCAACTGGTTTATCGCATCGTCATATCTTCCCAGGGAAGCATAAGTTTTACCAATTTCAAAATCAATATCAGCTAATTTATTTTCGTACTTATCTTCAGAACGCATATCTACAAAAACAGAAAGAGCAGTTTCACTCTGTTCGCCATCACGCAGTGCCTGCCCGTATTTCAATTTAGCATCAGTTTCCAAATCAAAATCGGGTGAGTATTCAAACACGTTGTTGTATGCAAGTATAGCATTTTGAACATCATCGATAATTATATTAAGGTTTCCAATCTCGTACCATACTTCAGCTTTAATTTCGTCATCATCGGATACTTCCATAAATTCATTGGCAAGAGCAATTGCTCCAGTATAATCCTCGGTTGTAACTTTATAAATTATTTCTTCAATGAATGCTTCCTGCACAATCAGCTCTTTATCCTCTTCAATTGCTGCCTGCCT
>JBATTD010000350.1:0-6662 GCA_049670345.1 Ignavibacteriaceae bacterium | reverse complement strand
CCTTTGGGGGTCCAACGGAATTCCGGAATCCATCAACATTTATGCACGATTATCAAACAATTCCTTGGTATGACGGATATATGAAATGGTGGTACGAAAATGAACCAGGATTATATGATGATATATTTATGGATTTAACATTTGTTGATGTTTTTGAAAAAAAAGGACTTGATGCTCCCGCGAGTGAATTTGCCAAGGCTTTTGCCAATGCGGAATATATGCTCTGGCATGCAAATCAAGCTGCAAGATATAACATCCTGAATGGAATAATGCCGCCCGAATCAGGACATTGGTTAAACAACCCTCATGCTGATGATATTGATTACCAGATAGAAGCAGACTTTGCGGGTCTTATGAATCCCGGTATGCCGAACAGTGCTTCGGATGTCAGCGATAAAATTGGTCACATAATGAATTATGGAGACGGCTGGTATGGTGGCGTATACATTGGCGCAATGTACTCTCTGGCATTTATTTCTGATGATGTGAATTACGTTGTTGAAGAAGCCCTGAAAACAATTCCCATGGAAAGTAAATACTACAAGGTTATTAGTGATGTGATTAAATGGTATAAAGAGAATCCGGATGACTGGAAAGAAACCTGGTTCAAAGTTCAGAAAAAATGGGGTGAGGATATCGGTTGCCCGGATGGAGTATTTTCAATTTTTAATATCGACGCTACTATTAATTCAGCCTGGGTGGTATTGGGTCTATTATACGGGCAGGGTGATTTTGGTAAAACATTATCAATCAGTACACGAGCCGGTGATGATTCCGATTGTAATCCAGCAAGTTCCGGCGGAATTCTTGGTACTATGATGGGCTATAGTAATTTACCCGAATACTGGAAACAGGGACTAGCAGAGGTTGAGCCCATGGATTTTAAGTACACTACAATTTCATTGAATGATGCCTATGAGCTTTCTTATAAGCATGCATTGGCTATGGTTGAAAAAAATGGAGGTTCAGTTAATGATAAAGAATTAGTTATAAGTTTACAGGAAATAGAGCCTGTTAGATTGGAAGTTGGCTTTGAAGGACATTACCCTGTTGAAAAAATAATGCTGAATCAAAAAATTGATAAAGAATTCTCATTTGATTTTGAAGGTATAGGGTTTGCGATTACATACGATGATGAACTTGAGGATGTGTCCACGACAAATAGTTATACTCATGAGGTTGAATTATATGTTGATGGAAAATTAGAATCGACATCCAAATTTCCAATAAACTATACAATTAGAAAAAATACAGCTTTTTGGAAATACCAATTGCCGAATGGTAAACATGTTGTTACAATAAAGATCTTAAATCCAACTGAAAATGCTGAACTATTATTTCGGGATGTTGTTATCTATAATGATAAACCTGCAAACCCGAAGTATTAAATAATAATATTGAATTAACTAATCATTGCAGAGGTTATAATGGTAGTTGTTGAATCATATTTTATTGCTTTAATAATGTGTTTTGTTACGATGCTTTGTTGGGGTTCCTGGGCAAATACACAAAAACTTGCAAGTAAGGAATGGCGCTTTCAACTTTTCTATTGGGACTATTCGTTCGGTGTACTGCTGCTTGCTATTGTGTTGGCATTAACTATGGGAAGTTTCGGAACAGGGGGAAGAAGTTTTATTGAAGATATAGGACAAGCAGATAGTAAAATGCTCTGGTCGGCATTTCTTGGAGGGATTGTGTTCAATCTTGCAAATATTTTACTTGTTGCAGCCATTGATATCGCAGGGATGGCAGTTGCTTTTCCTGTTGGAATCGGTATAGCACTTGCGCAAGGTGTATTTGTTAATTACCTGGCTAAGCCGGAAGGAAATCCGCTCATCCTCTTTATTGGGGTTACGCTGGTTGTTGTTGCAATAATTATCGACGCAGTTGCCTATAAAAGACTTCAAACAGGTGCACAGAAAAGTATTGCCAAAGGACTCCTTTTGTCTATCATTGCCGGTATTGCGATGGGATTCTTCTACCGGTTCGTAGCTGATTCCATGGTAACAGATTTTGTCAATCCGGAGGCTGGGCTTTTAACACCTTATACGGCTGTAGTGATATTCTCTGCCGGACTACTTTTATCTAATATTGTTTTTGTAACTGCGATTATGCTAAAACCTTTAAGCGGAGAACCGGTAGCCCCGGGTGATTACTTTAAAAAAGGAAATCCCAAACTACATCTAATAGGTCTTCTTGGGGGGATTATTTGGAGCTTAGGCATGTCCTTCAGTATTATTGCTGCCGGTGTAGCAGGTCCTGCTATTTCATACGGTTTGGGTCAGGGTGCAACCATGGTTGCAGCATTCTGGGGAGTATTTATATGGAAGGAATTTAAGGATGCACCTGAGGGAACCGGTAACCTCATTGCTGCTATGTTTATCTTTTTTATCATTGGATTAGCATTCATCGTTGCAGCCAGAGTAATGTAATTAATAATTAATAGAAATCAGGAAAATACATGAACATTGTAGTTGTCGGAAGTTCGAATACAGATATGATTCTAAAAGTACCTAGGATTCCAAAACCAGGTGAAACAATTTTGGGCGGAAGATTTACAACTGCAGCAGGAGGCAAGGGAGCTAATCAGGCTGTCGCAGCTGCTCGGGCAGGTGGTAAAATCACTTTTATTGCGCGAATTGGTGACGATATTTTTGGCCAGCAAGCTCGCAGAGGATTTGAGTCGGATAATATAAATGTTGAATTTCTAAAAATAGATAATAAGGAACCATCTGGTGTTGCGCTAATCTATGTAGATGAAAAGGGCGAAAACAGTATAGGCGTGGCCTCAGGGGCAAATGCCGCATTATCTACAAATGACGTGGAGGAGGCTGAGGAAAAAATAAAATCAGCAGACATTTTGTTAATGCAATTGGAAACACCTCTTGAGACGGTTAACAGGGCAGCTGATATTGCAAAACAAGCAGGTGTAAAAGTTATCTTAAATCCAGCACCTGCCTGTCAGTTGGATGATTCCTTATTAAGCACTCTTTCTGTGATTACACCAAATGAGTCAGAAGCGGGATTACTCACAGGTATTATTGTGGATGATATTTCAGGCGCCGAACATGCAGCTTCCAGACTGTTGGAAAAGGATTTAGACACTGTCATTATTACTCTGGGTTCAAAAGGTGCATATTTTAAAACCAGAGATCATTCAGAGCTCGTTCCTGGTTTTAATGTGGATGCAGTGGATGCAACAGGGGCAGGAGATGTATTCAACGGGGCTTTAGCAGTTGCTATGGCTGAGAATAAACCTATCGGGGATGCTGTTTTATTTGCAAATGCAGCTGCAGCTCTTTCCGTAACTAAATTAGGTGCACAGCCTTCCGCTCCACTTAAAAAAGACATAGATAAATTATTAATTAATGAAACAACAAATAATTAACGCAAACTTATCGGAGAAGTGATGAATAAAAGATTATTCAAAATTTCAGTTTTATTTTTTTTACTATTTCCTTTCTCGATTTATAGTCAAGATAATGAACAGATCTATAATGATTTCTTGAAAAGAGTTCAGGATGAAGAAGCATATATCGGATTTTTCGCAGCTGAAGAAAAATGCATTACAACTATTACAGATGAATACCTATCAGCTCGTCGTGATTTTTTCATTGGAATTAGTCAGTGTAAAGAAGATCCTGATGAGTTTGGTGAACCATTCATCGAATTTTGTGTAATGAACGATTTGCTGAATGAAGGATGTAAAGAAGAATGGGAAAAAGATCTCACGATTCTTAGCTATGAGTTATACGCCAATATGCCAATCTTCGAATTTTCAACGGATAATATCATCGAACATCGGAATATAATATTTGCGGAATATCCAAACAAAAAACTGGAGCTCGATCTTTTTATTCCTAGAGAACCAATGGATGAGCCGATGCCGGTAGTTGTCTGTATTCATGGCGGAGGCTATGTTGTAAATCGAAGAGTATGGTTCGAACCATTTGCAAAATATTTGGCTGCAAATGGGATAGCTGCTGTAACTATTGATTACCGCATGCTGCCAGCGGTTGAAATTATTGATTGTGTTTTCGACTCGAAAGCTGCTGTTAGATGGTTGAGGGCTAATGCAGAAAAGTATGGTATTGATCCCAAACGGATTGGTGCCATCGGTGCTTCTGCCGGTGCACATCTGGTTACCTTATTGGCTACCTCATCTGATGTTCCTGAGCTGGAAGGAAATGGTGGAAATCCAAATGTTTCCAGTGCTATTCAGGCAGTCGTGGGAATTGCCACACCAGCATTAACCCTGCGTACCGGCTTCCCGCGTGCAGAAAGATATGGATTATCAGAAGAAGAATGGCGGCTGTTATCACCATATGAAAATGCTTCCGAAAATTCAGCACCTCTATTTCTTATCCATGGAACGGCAGATGAAACTGTCCCTCCGGAAAACTCTCAGGATATGTACGACAAATATAGTGAGCTGGGAGTATATGTGGAATTAAAATGGATTCCGGATGAAAACCATGGTTTTTATGAAGGAACAGACATAGCCATAAAAATGGCTGCAGAATTTTTTAAAAGTCAGTTTACAGTAAATACAAATAAATAATTCATTTTACTCATTGAAGGAACTCATTTACTGGAAAGAAGATAAATGAAACCATTAAAATTTATAATCTTGATTATAATTTTAGTCTTATTTTATACAGGTTGTAATGTAGAGTCAGAGAAAATAAGAGTCATTTTAGACACTGATGCAAATAATGAATTAGACGATCAACATGCAATTGCTTATCTGATGTTTAGTGGGAATTATTTTGATGTAGAGGGAATTACAGTAAACAAAACAGAAAACGGTGGTAATGTAAAACTTAATTATCAAGAAGCCGAAAGAGTGATAAAACTGTGCAATCAATATCCTGAAATAAAAATTTATACAGGAGCTAACGGAACTTTTG
Source organism: Ignavibacteriaceae bacterium (assembly GCA_049670345.1). GTDB lineage: Bacteria > Bacteroidota > Ignavibacteria > Ignavibacteriales > Ignavibacteriaceae > BMS3ABIN03. Next base: position 1,752 of record JBATTD010000350.1, on the reverse strand, counting down.
AAGAGATAAAAGATCATGTAACAGAATCCGATTTTGATGGTTGCAATGCTGTCAATTTCATTATCTCAAGAGCTAAAGCAAATTCGAACCGCAGGTTAGTATTAATTCCTATCGGGAAGCTTACTAACATCGCACTTGCACTCTACAAAGATCCTTCCATTGCTTCAAATGTTAGAATAGTATGGCTTGGTTCCAACTATCCTGAGCCCGGTGAGTATAATCAAGTTAACGACCTCTCTTCATTAAAATATATTCTGGATGTTAACGTTGACTTCGAAATTGTTACGGTACGCTACGGTAAATCATCTGGTACAGATGCTGTAAGAGCTTCCTTGTCTGATATAGAAGAAATAATGCCTGGAATGGGGCCCAACATTCTAGATCCTGTTATTGGACGACATGGTGGTTCATTTACAAATTTTGGAGATTATTCAGTAAACCTTTTTAAGAATATTGATTTGGTTGGCGATCCTCCATCACGCGCCCTGTTTGATATGGCAGCAATCGCGATAATAAAAAACTCATCGTGGGCAAATCCATCAAAAATACCATGTCCTAAATTAGATGGCGACAATTGGATTGAACGACCGGAGAATCCTCATAAAATAATCCTTTGGGAAAATTTTGAAAAAGATAAAATTATATTGGATTTCTATTCAACAATGAAAAATTATGTTTTAGTGCGACAATAATTGATTGTGTAACAAAGAAGTCATCTTGATTGAAAGAGAATTTGAGTAAATGCAAAACGATAAATAATTCTAAAAGTATAAAGGAGAAAAGCTATGCGTAGATCGTTCCTAAAACATTTTATAATTTATTTTATTTGTATACCTCTTTGTATTTCAATTGCCCAGGCGGATGAAGAAATTGTATCTCCGGAAGTTCATCCCGACGGCACTGTGACATTTCGTTTTCGAGCTCCAGATGCTGATGAGGTAGGGATTTATACACAATTTACAAATGATTATCATTTAATGGAAAAAGACGAAAACGGAATTTGGAGTATCAGACTTGGTCCAGCTGAACCAATAATTTATCTTTATGAATTTGCTCAACTAATATTTATGGATTAAAGGAGATTAAATGTTTATATATCATAAAGGATTAAAGATGAATCTTTCAGCGTTAACCAGTAAATTTTCTTTAATTGTGGTAACATTTTTTACTTTTTATAGCATTTGCTTTCCCCAAAACATTTTGAAAAATTCCAGTTTTGAGATTACTGGATCAAAGGAGAAAGTAACGGATTGGAATCTCATTGAGGATTGGAATTCATTAGATAATAACTCTGGTATCGAAAACAATGAATTTTATAGTCCGGTAGAAGGTGATTGGTATGCATATCAAAAAGGTGGTGGAGAATATATTTATCAGGAAACAAACCACACAATAACTGCGGGTGAAACTTATACATTTAACATTTGGGCAAGAAGTATAAATCCTCCAGGTGTAACTGCAATAATTACAGTTGAGATTAGACTTTATTCTGATTCCAATACAATCAATTCCGTTGAAGCAAATATTAATGTGCCTCAACTAAAAGGGGCCGCTTCAACTATTCCTAACGATGATGGTGCAAATGTATGGATTGATGGAGAATACAGACATCAATTTGCAGATGTTCATATGTATCAATCGCTGGATGATGATCCCATTGAAGATTCCTGGTTATTAGTTAAAGATAGTGATTATGAGAAACTGGAAGGTCTGGGATGGGCTGTTGGAACTATTATCGTTAAAGATCAAAAA
>JBATTD010000349.1:0-2649 GCA_049670345.1 Ignavibacteriaceae bacterium | reverse complement strand
TGGTAAATTCCTTCCGGAGGTAAAATAATCAGAAAGACTACCGCTTGCTTTTTTTCTGTAGTAAAGCCCTATTACGGTAGCAATGATGAAGTAAATAACTACAAATCCCCAATCGATGTAACTAATGCCTATTTTATCTCTCCTTAATTATAACAATTTAGATTTATTAATAATCTGCACTTATAATTTATTTAAATATTTCTACTCTGCAAATTTAATTTATATTATTTCTCTTCTTATTTTTATGCATATGAAACAATAAAATTATAAACATTTTATTAAAGCTTTTGGAAGATAAACTATTAAATAAACTCCGTGAAGATGCTGTGTCTCTTTTCTATGTTGGAATAAATGCTGCCTCACCAAATAATCTTATTCCAAACAATATGTTATTAGAGGAAAATATATTAACTGTTTCTGATATTATTGGAACGAGTAAATCATTTGAATTAAAAAACTACAAAAGAATTATAGTTATAGGTGCAGGAAAAGCAAGTACATCAATGGCTTTTGAAGTGGAAGAAATACTTGATGATAATATTGATGAAGGGCTTGTTGTAACCAAGAATAATTTCAGATCGCAATTAAAAAGAATACAAGCACTTAAAGCGTCACATCCTTTGCCCGATAAGAAAGGAATTGAAGCCAGCAAAAAGATTGTTGAAATATGTAAGAATGCTAATGAAGATGATTTAATTATTAATTTAATTTCCGGGGGTGCTTCTTCGCTTCTTCCCTACCGCGCTGATAACATAACTTTAGAAGACAAAATAAAAACAACAAAAATATTGTTAAGAGCAGGTGCAACAATCCAGGAATTGAACACTTTACGAAAACACATATCTGCAATTAAAGGAGGACTGCTTGCAAAGTATGTTTATCCTGCTACGATGATCAATCTTATAATTTCAGATGTAATCGGTGATCAATTAGATGTAATTGGATCGGGATTTACTGTGCCCGATCCAACAACTTTTGAAGATAGTTGGAATGTTGTAATAAAATATAAACTGGAAAATAAAATTCCGCATTCGGTGAGAAGCTATCTGCTTGATGGTATGGAGGGGAAAGCACCCGAAACTCCAAAACCGGGTAATCCATTATTTAATAATGTACATAATTTTATCATAGGTAATAATGGGTTAGCTTTATCGGCTATTAAAACTGCAGCCGAAGAGAAAGGTTATAACGCCAGAATTATTTCTTCAACATTGGAAGGCGAGGCAAAAGTTGCTAGTAAGTTTATTGCTCATTTGGCAAAGGAGTATTCTTTATCAGAAGAGAATCCTGTATGTCTTATATTTGGCGGTGAAACTACCGTAACAGTAACTGGGAATGGTAAAGGTGGAAGGAATCAAGAATTTTGTTTATCAATTGCTATAGAAATTGATGGAATGGAAAATATTACTTTTTTGAGTGGTGGTACAGATGGCATTGATGGCCAAACTGAAGCAGCAGGAGCTATATGCAATAGCAGAACTATTGAAAGAGCAAAAGAACTGGGATTAAATGCAATGAATTTTTTAGATAATAATGATTCTTACAATTTTTTTAAAAAGCTGGATGATTTAATTATTACCGGTTCAACTAATACGAATGTAATGGATATACAGATAGTTTTGATTGGTTAATCTAGTTTACTCAAAGACTACTTCAGAATAAAATCGATCATCAGAAATTAGATATGTCGTCGTTATAATTTATCAAAGGTAGAGATTCAATAATACTAATTGATATGATCTTCGGTTAGATTCTACACTTTAAAAAATCTATAATCTTTAAGTTCTGTCAGGTGGCGTCTTCTTTTTACATTAGTATTAATTCAATTTATATAGTTGGTCTAAAACATATTTAATATATTTAGTAAGCATTTTAAATTTTATTTTGAGCTATACAAATGTCGCATTTACAGTTAATATTGTTCATAATTGCCTCCTTAACATTGGGATGTTCTAAAGAAGACCAAACAATAGATCCAGGCATCGAAATCCAACCATCCGGAGATTCATCTTGTGCGGACTGGGCAGAATTTAGAATTAATGATTTTCTTCTTAGCAATAATGTGTGGGGAAAAGGTACTGAGCCCTATGAACAATGTATCTATTACGAGTCTAACAACAATCATACAGAAATTGGCTGGAACTGGGATTGGCCCGGGAACGGGAGTGTAAGGGCTTATCCTGAAATTATCTTCGGATTAAAACCCTGGAGTACAGAATCAACTTCAACTTTGCTCCCTGCCCGGATTAACAGTAATCAAATTACTCTTAAATATTCAGGCGCTGCCTCTGCAATAGGACAATGGAATCTCGCTTACGACATATGGCTTACTAATTCCATAACACCAACTGCTGAAAATGTTACACACGAAATAATGATATGGATGCATAAGACAAATTCAATTTCACCTGCAGGGACAAATAGAGGAACAATTAATATTGGTGGAAACAATTTCGATCTATGGGTAAACGAGAATCACAACGATAGCTGGACCTATATTGCATTTGTCTCGGACACAACAAGACTAAGTGCTACTCTTGATCTAAATGCGTTTATGGATTACCTGATATCTAATGATTACGTATCACCAGATCTCTTTACTTCGGGTATCGAATTTGGTACAGAGATATTTGAAGGAATAGGTAATGT
>JBATTD010000348.1:0-1695 GCA_049670345.1 Ignavibacteriaceae bacterium | reverse complement strand
AGCATAAACGATGGCGGTATTATAAGAGCCGGGCACAGCGCAGAACTTGATGAGCTAAGAGAAATAGCTTACCACGGAAAAGACTGGATTGCAGCTCTTCAGAAATCTGAACGGGAAAGAACAAAGATCCCATCTTTAAAGGTTAGCTACAATAGAGTATTTGGTTACTATATCGAGATTAGTAATACTCACAAAGAAAAGGTTCCTGAATCTTATATAAGAAAACAAACTCTTGTTAATTCGGAGCGATACATTACTCCGGAACTTAAGGAATACGAAGATAAAATTCTAAATGCCGAAGAAAAAATTTATGAGCTGGAATCTCAGTTGTTCAACGAAATAAGATTACTTGCTGCATCCGAAGTGAGAGCAATTCAGCAGAATGCAAAAAACATTGCAATGCTCGATTGTTTTATCTCTTTTGCCGACAGTGCCGAATCTTATAAATATGTTAAACCGATTGTAACCGAAAACGATTCGCTGAAAATAATAAAGGGAAGGCATCCGGTTGTGGAACAAATACTTCCACCCGGCAATAAATTTACAGCTAATGATTGTGTGATTGATAATGAAGATAGTCAGATAGTAATATTAACAGGACCTAATATGGCTGGGAAGTCCGTTTATCTTCGCCAGGCAGGTTTAATTGTGTTGATGGCACAGATAGGTTCATTCGTTCCCGCTGAAAGCGCTGAGATTGGAATAGTGGATAGAATATTTACGCGGGTAGGAGCAACTGATAATATTGCAGCAGGTGAAAGTACATTTCTTGTAGAAATGCAGGAAGCAGCAAATATTTTAAATAATGCAACAGGTAAAAGTCTGGTATTGTTGGATGAAATTGGTAGAGGTACAAGTACGTTTGACGGGATATCAATTGCATGGGCTATTACAGAATATCTTCACGAAAATGAAGATGTAGCCGCTAAAACTCTTTTTGCAACTCATTATCACGAACTGAATGAAATGGCAGAAATCTTTCCGAGAATAAAAAATTATAAAGTTGAAGTTAGAGAATATGACGATAAAGTTATATTTCTTCATAAAGTAAATCCGGGTAGAGCAGATCACAGTTACGGGATACAGGTTGCACAAATGGCTGGTCTTCCCAGGTATGTAACAAACCGTGCAAATGAAGTCTTGCAAAATTTAGAAAGCAAAGAACTCACACCCTATGAAGAGAAAAAAGAAAAATTAAGAAAGCTTCAAAAAAATGATAACCAAATAAGTATGTTTGAAATTAAAGATGATAAACTCAGGGATGAGATAAAGGGAATGGAGATTGATAACATCACTCCGATGGAAGCATTAAACAAATTAAATGAATTAAAAAAGAAAGTCAGAGATGAAAAACAAAGTTAAGTTTGTTCATATTATCTTTATCCTCGCAGCAATTTTGATTTTGCAATTTGGCTGCCAAACAAAAAATGGTGAAGAAAGGAACTCTAATCTTTTAGAGGAAAGTTATCTCACCGAATTATTTAATGAAAGAACTATGAAAGATAGTTCAATGAGGTATGATCCGCATTCCCCTTTTAACAGAGATCCAAAAGCAGAATATTCAAATCTTAAATATTATGAGCCGGTCGGTGAATATATTTTCACTTCAAAATTACATAAGTATGATACCATAGATACCGTTGATGTTTTCGGAACACGGGGTGAGTTAAGACGCGTACTTAAATTAGGGTATGT
>JBATTD010000347.1:0-1660 GCA_049670345.1 Ignavibacteriaceae bacterium | reverse complement strand
ATTCCTCGCAGAATTTAGATGCCTTCGCCTATTTGGATCTGATGAAAGTCTGAATAACACACAAATTTCTAAACGGATGAAACTGAGCCCGAGCAGATTAACTAGAATAATTGATACTCTTGTACAAAAGGGATATATGAAGAGGGAGATTGAACAATATGATCGACGAAATATGAGTTTATTCTTATCAAGAAGAGGGAAAATACTTACAAATAAATTAAATAAAGCGTTCATTGAAATACATTCAGAGATTTTGAAGGATATTGATATTTCTCAGCACGAGTCTCTAATTACTGCAATGGGCAATCTTAACTCAGCTGTAGAAAAGTGGCTGCAGAAAACAAAATAGTCATCTCTAATCAGATAGAAATTTTGAGGCTAAGAAGTGGGTTTTGATGAAGCAAACTATTTCATACTTACTTAATTATGTATTAACAAAATTTAGGGGAAGTGTTATTTAAATTTATCATAAACTTTTAAGGAGGCAGCAATGGTTAGATCAAATTTGTCTTTTCTCAGCTTAATTATAATTCTCTTGTTCTCGGTTTTCATTTACAATGGATGCCAACAACAGGAGCAAAGAACTTACACTGATGCAGAGTTACAGACAATTATGGACAGTAATACTCAATTATGGAATAGTGGGGATACAGATATTGTAGACGCTCTTTATGCTGAAGGGTGTATACGACATAATGCAGATGTGGGAGACTCAGAGGGACCTGAAGGTATTAAGGAATTTGTTAACTGGGTTTACACCGCTTACCCCGATTTCAAAGTAACATTCGATGAACCATTTGAATTTAAGGATAGGATTGTAACCCATTGGACAGCAACCGGAACAAATGATGGTCCATTAAATGAAAATATGCCTGCAACGGGGAAAAAAGTCTCGTTTTCAGGTATTGGAATGTCAATTATAGATAATGAAAAAATTACTGAAGAATGGGTCTATTATAATCAGCTACCCATATACAGACAGATGGGATATGAATTAGTGTTGAAAGCTGAAGTAGAGGAATAGGAGAAAAAAGATTAGGCATTAAATCCTTTTAATCAGGGTGGATGATAAATTCACCCTGTAGTTTAGCATAACAGCTTTGAATTTTATAGTAGTGAATAGTAAAGGGAGGGATGGTACTATTAAAATAATTTCAGAATATAATAGGAGATAAAACAATGTCAGAAATAATGTTGCAGTTAAACTTTGACTTCAGTGTTACAAAGGAGGAATATGAACAAGCAGTTTCCCCTCTTGCTGATAAATTTGCAAATGTTCCCGGGCTTATTTGGAAGATATGGATACTAAATGCAGAGAAAAGTGAGGCAGGTGGAATATATTTGTTTGAAAATCAGGTTTCACTGGATGAGTTCTTAGCTGGGCCACTTGCTAAAACTGTTACAAGTCATCCTGCATTGAGTAATTTTAGTGTGAAACAGTTTGGAATAATGAAGGATATTACTGAAGTCACTCGCGGACCGATTAAGATAAGTAGCAACGTTTGACGCTAATATTATTTTGTGGTTAGGTGGTTTGATGCTTTGGAGATATCTGACAGCAAAAACATAAAAGCTATTTTCAAGAGAACAGACCAGAGCTTTATCAAGTTTGTTGAAACTAAGAACCTGCCTGCCGGTAGGCAGGGATGGTGTTGATGAA
>JBATTD010000346.1:0-1955 GCA_049670345.1 Ignavibacteriaceae bacterium | reverse complement strand
GGAATAAGCTGGATTTTCTTTTCCATGACCCGAGTAATTTTATAAAAGACAGGGGGGCAGTTGAAAAGACAGCTAATTCTGATTTTGCTTTTATAAGTAAATGGCTGGAACTTAATAACCGACCGCTTATTGCATTAAATAAGCAAAACAATATCGGGTTCAATTTAGCACATGCACTTAATTCTGAATCACTACTAATATGCCCGGGCTTTTTCGATAAATCATTACTCGCTTCAATCATTGTGGGAAAGAGGGAGGGCAACTATTCATCACTAGAAATAACCCAGCTCGAGCAGTTTGCAACGCTGCTTTCATTTACAATAAGTAATATTAAAACACGCGATTTAAATACGGCATTGGAAAGCCGGCTTCTTCAGTCGCAAAAGCTTGAAACAATCGGAAAACTTTCCAGCGGGATGGCACACGATTTCAACAATCTTCTTTCCAGCATTTTTGGCAGTCTAAATTTATTACGAAAAAGGGTTCCACAAACCGAAGCTGTTGACAGGTTGATTGATAATATTGAAAGCTGCTCGGTAAGAGCAAAAGATTTGACCAAGGGTTTGCTTTCTTACGGAAAACCTACACCGAAACGAAAAGAGCTTGTTAAACCAAACTTACTTACAAACGAAATTTCAAAAGTTATTAATCAAACTTTTCCCAGGAATATTACTTACACATGTATAACTGAAAAAAACCTGTACGACATACTTGGCAACAGCACGGAAATTTACCAGGTGCTGCTTAACTTATGCGTGAACGCCAAAGAAGCTACCGGCGAAAAGGGAACAATAGAACTATCGGTAAAAAATGTAACGATAGATAATGGAAACATTTCTATTTATCCCTGGCTTGAAATGGGTAACTATGTTTGTTTTTCGGTTAAAGATAACGGCAGCGGAGTAAAAGAAGGTGATTTACTAAAAATATTTGATCCCTACTTCTCAACCAAAACAAAGGACACCGGCTCGGGGCTGGGGCTTTATGTTACCTATGGTATAATCAAAGCCCACAATGGTTATGTCGATGTCTCCAGTTCTCCCAATAAAGGCACTACATTCGAGGTTTACATCCCATCGTATGAACCTAATAAGATTGCCCAGGCTGACACCACGGATAAAATAATACTGCTTGTTGATGACGAGCAGATGTTAAGCGAGCTGCTGACTGAGCTGCTTGAATCGAGTGGATTTAATGTTATAAAAGTTTCTACGGGAAAGGAAACAATCAAAGTGTTAACCGAAGAAATAAAGGTTGATCTAGCAATTATAGATTATTACATGCCGGAAATGAGCGGGCTGGAAACAATTGAAAAAATAAGAGCATTGGGTTTTGATCTTCCAATAATACTATCTTCCGGAAGTATGCAGATAGATGCTGATTATTCTTCGGATAAATACAGGATTGACAGCTGCCTGCAAAAACCTTATGAGTTTGATACTATGCTGGCAACAATTAAAAAACTTTTCCAAACTTAATTTTCGTTCTCTTCTACATTTATCATCTTAACGCTGTTTGTATAATCTGCAATCACAGGGTCTTTAATTGAGTTCAGTTTATCCAGCACATCTGTAATCTCTTTAACTGCCGTTTCAATATACTTAAGTCTGCTAAGAAGCGCTTCCCTGGATATTTCATCTTTTCCAAGTTCTCTTTTAATCGCAGCAGATGAAAGGGAAAGTAAAGTTAACGGCTGCTTTATTTTGTGATTTGCAGTAACTACAGTTGCAACAAAAGTGTTTTTCTTTTCTGCTTCGAGTACAAGTTTATTTGCATCGGAAAGTTTAAGCGCGGACATGACCCTGGCGACCAAATCTATTCTGTTAATTGGTTTCTTTATATAATCAAAAGCGCCTGCTTCCAATCCTTCTTTTGTATCCTCCGCGTCTGATTTTGCAGTCACAAGAATTATCGGAATACCGGAAGTTTTTTTATCCACAACCAGAGTTTTGCAC
>JBATTD010000345.1:0-2059 GCA_049670345.1 Ignavibacteriaceae bacterium | reverse complement strand
GATGAGGATGGTTGTGGATATCTGCAAGTACATATTTATGTTTTTTTACCGGGTTCATACAATTGTTTGCAGATGAACAACCAGTTAGTGAGCCCAAAGATAAGCCTGATAATAAACCGGCACCTGCCAGAGTCGATGAACGGATAAACTTGCGACGTGATATCATTACTAATTACTACAGAAATATTTAAATAATTTTATTTTGTAATAGTGTAATCTCTTAATTATGATTCGATTCTTTCAAGATTATATAATATATTCTTTGTTTTCTTTCCTCTTAAAGTAATTTCTGCTATTAAATTTTTTAGATACCGATTTTCGATTTGAAGCAAATCGAGTAATTTTTTTGACACCAAAAGCTTTACACCATAAGTATTACATAATCCCTCTATTCTTGCAGTGGTGTTTAAAACATCACCTGTAAATACAATTTCTTTTTTTATAACTCCGACTTCGCCAATAGTGACTTTGCCGCAATGCAGGCCCGCCTTAAAATCCGGAACAAGACCGAATCTTTCCGAATACCTTGTGGAATTACTTTTTATTTTATCTCCAATGCTAAAAAAACACCGTAAACAATTTTCATTCTCAATTCCATTTTTCATTGTCCACGAAACTGTTATCTCATCTCCTATGTACTGGTAAATTTCACCTTTGGTAAAGATGATTGAATCATTTATATCATCAAAAAAATCATTAAGAAGATTATGGTATTGTATATGGCCTAATTTTTCAGCAATAGTAGTTGATGATTTTAAATCTAAGAACATAAATATTCTTCTTTCCTCTTTTGGCTTATTATACCTGCCAAGGATGAAATTAGGCAGTACCCCATATCCGAAGCTGTCGCGCATCAGTATAAAAATTTGAGTTAAGATTATTATGGCTGTCCAGTAAATAACAAAAGCCCATACACCACTACCCGATAAATATATTGCAACTCCTTCTATTACTTCCGGATGAAAAATATTTTTACCGGCGTTAAAACTTTGATCAAATAATAAACCTACAACAATTAGGACAATCATAGCAAAAGAATAGATCAGACTTTTAATAAACACAGTATAGCCGAAAGGTTTTGTACGAAAGTAGTCCTGGAAATAAAATATTTCAAAAGTACCTATTGATAAACCGGCTATTATTGCTGCAAATATTGTTTCAGTTATTGAACGCAAAAAATCATAGGAGTAAATGTGTACGGCAGGGGTTAGGTTCTCTATATTATATATTTGAGAGGCAGGATGGACGAGCAAGTATTCAATGATTGTAAAGAAAATGCCTGCAAATATCCAAAAGAGAGTTAAGTTTAATACCCTTTTTATTTTGATTTGAAATTTTACAGATTTTAAAATCATCTTCAGACAATTTGCTTAATCAGTAATTTTAATATAGTAAAAATTATACGGATACTACAAAAAACATGTTGTGTTGCCTCAATCTGCTGGTAGAGGAGTTCTTAGTCTTAACAAAACAATTATTTATTGCTCACTTTATCAGTTATAAATATTTCTGTGCTATAGCCTACAGCTAATAAACCAAAAATAAGCGACGATTATAATTGAAGTATTCATAATTCCCTCTTGTTTTATGAATTTAGCAATCACATTTTAGTTCATCGACATTGTTTACTTTGATTCAACAGAGTAATTACCCGGATCTTCATCATTTCAGACCTAATCAAATCCTAGTCCTATTCCCAGGTAAACTTGAAAATATTGCGGATGAATTTTTACAGAACCTGCGCCTAGTTGCTGTGGTACAGAAAAACTCTTCACATATCGTATGCCTCCATCAATTGCAAATTTATTTGAAAAGTTCAAATCAATACCAAGTGTAATATCGTAACCTGCAACTACATGACCTTCAGTGTTCCCGCTCAGTATAATTTCTTCCTCATTCGAACTATACGCATCTACAATTTCTGTGGAAATATTATAGTAGACCAGAGCTATGTTCATTCCGGCGTGCGGTCGAAAAAAAGCATTTCCGTGCCCTCCTACCTGCCCGCCAATAAAAAGTCTAAAATAGTTCTGACTGGTTTTCTGTTCAACCCATAGAC
>JBATTD010000344.1:0-10806 GCA_049670345.1 Ignavibacteriaceae bacterium | reverse complement strand
AACGCAGCCGATCTTCCTGTATCAATTCCAATTGATGATGAATTTATTATCAATATGAAAACTGCAGATGAATTAAAAATTTATCCTTCATGGGCTTTAATGAATAATTCAAAGTTGATAAATTATGTTAACAAAGAAGTTGAAAGAGAGATAACACTTAATGGTGTTATAGGCAATGCATTGGTCTTTAATCTTGATCTATTAGCTGAAAAAAAACGAATTGAATCGGGAGAGCAGGATGTTAATATTGCACGATCTATCCTTCTTCCTCAATTGAATGCTTCTGCTACGGGAACTTTAATCGATAAAGACAGGGCAGAAAATGGTTTCGGTCAGATATCGGAAAAGATGATTACTGGAGATTTAACTCTGGACCAGCTTGTTTACGATGTTGATGCATGGGCGAACTATGATATAAACACAATGAACCAGGAATTGAGGGAATATGAATTAAGGCAGGCAGAACTTGATCTTATAAGAGATGCCAGTATTTCCTACTTTAATGTTTTCTTGGCAAGAACTGTAGAACAGATAAACAAAGATAATTTAATACTTTCAAAATCGAACATGGAGCTGGCACGATACCGGGTTAATGTTGGAAGCGCAAATCTTACCGAACTTTACAGGTGGCAAAGTGAAATTGCAAATAATCTTAAAGCGGTTATTGAGGCAAATGCAGATAAAAACTTAGCTGAGATTAATATCAACCAGTTACTGGATCTGCCTTCGGAAGAGAGTTTTTCAATGGGAGAGGATAGTCTGGAACAACTTATCTCCATCGTCACCGGAGAAAAAATAATAAAGTATTATAAGAACAAATGGGATTTCAAAATATTCAGAGATTTTATGGTTCAGGAGGCATTTGAAAATTCTCCGGAATTAAAAATAATTTACAAAGCAATTGAAATTCAGGAACGAATTTCAACAGCAGCTTCAACACAATTTTATATTCCTACATTTGGGTTACAGGGACAGGTAGGAAATGTATTTTATCGTGGTGGGGCAGGGAGTGAACCTCAGCCAATAACTATTCCGGGAGTTGGAGATTATCAATTAGGTGCTATCCCAAAAGATTTTAGCTGGAATGTTGGATTAAGTTTGAAATTACCATTATTCGAAGGTGCGGGTAGAATTGCAGAGGTTGAACAATCGGCTATCGAGATAAAAAAACTTGAGTATGAACAATCATCACTAAAAAATAAAATTGAACAGCTGGTTCGTTCTGCACTCCACCAATCCGGAGCCTCATATGCTGGTATGCTTCAGGCAGAGATTTCAAGTCAAGCATCATCGAAAAATCTTAGTATTGTAAGAGAAATGTATTCGGAGGGATTAGCTTCCATCACCGATCTGCTGGATGCGCAAAATGCAGTCTTGATAGCTGAACTGTTATCAACCAGTGCGCAGTTTAATTTTCTTATCGATTTAATGAATGTGCAAAGAGGTATAGGTGAATTTATTTTTACGTATGATGTAGATGAACGGGAAGCATTTATCATCAGACTGGAAGAATACTTTGAATTGAATAATAAAAATTAAAAATTGGAGTTAATAATGTTTACGTATCATAAGATATTAATTCTCTTTTCATTATCTCTGCCGATTGTATTCACATCTTGCAGCGATGAAATGAAAATAGAAGAAAAAATCAGACCTGTTCGTTATATGGAAGTTACAACCGGAGGAAGCGGAAGTGTGCGTGTATTTACCGGTACAGCTAAAACAGGAATCGAATCTAAATTAAGCTTTAAAGTTGGGGGGACAATTAAAAATATAAATGTGAAGGTTGGAGATGTTGTAAACAGGGGAAACGTGATTGCAGAGCTTGATGACACAGATTACAAAATAAATGTAAAAGAAGCAGAGGCCGGATTAAGACAGGCAGAATCACAGGCATTAAACAAAAAAAACAATTACGAAAGAGTTAAAACACTTTATGAAACCAACAGTATTGCTAAGAGCGAACTCGACGGGGCAAGGGCACAATACGAATCGGCTACTGCAAGTGTTGAAGGAATGCGCAGTACCCTGGAGTATGCCCGGTTACGGCTTAGCTATGCTCGTTTGCTTGCACCTGAGAGCGGTTCAATTGCAGTTTGTAATTCTGAGAATAATGAAAATGTTCAGGTCGGACAGACAATTGCAATTTTGATTGTTGGGAGCGATATGGAAATAGAACTGGGAATACCAGAAAATGTTATTAACAGGATTAAATCCGGAATGAATGTAAGCATAACGTTTCCTTCATTAAACAACACATTCAACGGTGTAGTAAGCGAAGTATCACCTTCAATCGATGTTAATTCATCAACATATCTTGTAAGCATTAAAATTCTTGATCCTACAATAGATGTGAAATCGGGAATGGCTGCAAACGTTAGTTTTAAATTCGAAGGCAGTTCATCAAAAGATGTTCTTATTGTTCCTATAGCAGCAGTCGGAGAAGATAGTGACGGCCGTTTCGTATTTCTTGTTGAATCTGTTGAAGATGGAAACATAGCCACGATTAAAAAGCAGCACATTCAAATTGGCGAACTAACATCCGATGGCTTTGAAGTCATAAGCGGATTATCGTTGAACCAGAAAGTTGCTACTGCCGGACTACAATCTCTTCTCGACGGACAAAAAGTGAGGATCAATTAAATAATTTATTTCATTAAAGAAAAATTATTATGAATCTTACAAAATTCTCAATTGAAAAAAACCGTATCACCCTTTCACTTCTCGCCGTTGTTATACTTTTAGGAATTGCACTTTACCAGTCGCTGCCGCGTGATAGTATGCCTCCTTATACTGTGAGAGTTGCATCAATAATTTCAGAATTTACAGGTGCAGGACCGGAACGTGTTGAGCAGTTGGTAACGGATAAAATTGAAAAAAAGGTACAGGAAATTCCGGAAGTAAAAGAAATTATCAGTACTTCACGAACGGGGATATCAATCGTCACCGTAATTCTTAAAGATGAAGTCTCTCCGGACAAACTACAGAATGTATGGGACAAACTCAGGCGTAAGTTAAGTAATATAAAAGGCTTACCTGTAGGAGTAGATCCTGATTTGAATGATGATGATGTTGGAGTTGTTTACGGCATAATGACGGGATTAATAAGTGATGGATTCTCTTATTCTGAAATGAAAGAATATGCAGATGATTTACGCGATGATTTAATCAAATTAGGCGATGCTGCTAAAGTTGAATTAGGCGGGGTGCAGGAAGAAAGGATTTTTGTTGAATTTGATAACTCGAGATTAAAAGAATACGGATTGACAGCAGGCATATTACAAAACATTATTGCATCAACAAATATTTTGAATTCCGGTGGTGAAATTAATCTAGAAGATAAACGAATAATTTTAGAACCAACCGGCAATTTTAATTCAATTGAAGATTTAAAAAATACTCTTATCCCGGTTGGTACAAGGAATACAATTGTAAACCTTAGTGATATTACAAATATCAGGAAGGCATATCTCGAACCTGCATCCTCTAAAGTTAAAGTAAACGGGATGGAAGCTATTTCGCTTGCAATATCTTTAAAGGAAGGTGCTAACATTATACAACTCGGATATGAAGTAGACAAAGTTCTTCAGAAATGGAATGAGAAACTTCCGGTTGGTCTAACGGCGGCACGTCTTGCATCTATGGATCATTACGTGCAAAAAAGTATTGATAGTTTTATTGGCAACTTAGCCCAGGCTATAATAATAGTTCTTTTTGTAATGTTAATATTCCTTGGGTTCAGAACCGGTCTTGTAGTGGCAAGTCTTATTCCGATTGTAACAATTATGACACTAATGTTGATGGGTGTTTTAAACATTGGGTTGAACCAAGTAACTTTGGCTGCTCTTATTATGGCGTTGGGAATGATGGTTGATAATTCTATTGTTGTGTCTGAATCGATAGTCGTAAAAATGGGAAGGGGTATTTCAGCCAAACAGGCAGCAATCGAATCTTTCAAAGAATTGGCCATCCCGTTATTAATATCGAGTTTAACAACATCTGCTGCATTCCTCGCATTTTTTCTTGCAGAATCGATTATGGGTGATATAGTCGGACCGTTATTCTCCGTTATCACACTTGCGTTATTATCCTCGTGGCTTGTAACATTCACGATTATAACTCTTTTTTCGTACCTCTTTGTTAAGGTGAAAAAAGTCAGTAAGAAACCTTCAATTATGGATAGGATTTTTGAACGTGCAAAGATTATTTACAAAAATCAGATTTTGTTATTCCTTAGGTATAAAGGGCTGGCTGTAACCGGGATAATAGTTCTCTTTTTTATATCTATGTTTTTATTTGGATTCGTGAGATTTTTATTCTTCCCCGATAGTGACAGGAATATGATTACCGTTGATATCAATTTACCACTTGGAACAAGGCTTGAAAAAACCGAAGAACTGGTAAGCCAAATTGATAAATATATCGCCGATTCACTAATAGTAAGCGATGAAAGAAAAAAAGGAGTTGTTGACTGGTCTTCATTTGTTGGCAAGGGACCAGAATCCTATGACATGGGATATATACAGGACGAAGCTAATTCCAGCTACGCTCATATGCTGGTGAACACTTCTTCGGGTGATGATAATCAAATGGTTATTAATAAACTTGATGAGTTTTGCTTTAATTCTTTTCCGGATGCGGATATAAAAGTTGGATTTCTTGGAGCAGGCGGAGGTGGATCACCAATTGAAATAAAAGTCTCCGGTGATTCTCCGGAAATCCTGTCGAAGATTGCCGAATCAATAACTGCAAAATTAAAAGCCGTAATATTAACAAAGAATGTAAAAGATGATTGGGGACCGAAAATTATAAAGTTTGTTGTGGATGTCGATCAGAATAATTCACTTATGGCAGGAGTAACCAACCAGGATATTGCTACTTCACTTAAAACTGTTTTAAGTGGAATTAAAACCGGGGAGTTCCGCGAGGAAGATAAATCAATTCCAATCATAATGCGAAGTGATGAAAGTCAGCAGCAGACTTTTGAAACCATAGAAACATTAAATATTTTTTCTCAAAGCACTGGAAAAAGTGTTCCCTTTCTACAAGTAGCAAGTATCCGTCTTGAATGGCAATATGCAAAAATCAGACGAAAAGATTTGACGAGGAGTATTAATATCTCAAGTGAACTTAGAGAAGGCGGTAATGCTGCAGCTATAATGGGTGACATACTTCCATGGTTAGATGAACAGCAATCAACGTGGCCGCAGGAATATGTTTATGAACTTGGCGGTGAAGATAAAAATTCGAGTGAAAATATGGGTTCTGTTATCACCTACCTGCCGCTTTCAGCGTTTATCATTTTTATGCTGCTCATTATCCAGTTCAATTCATTCAGGAAAATGGCGATTGTACTCAGTACAATTCCATTGGGTATTATTGGAGTTGTCTTCGGATTGATAATTTTTAATTCCTATTTCGGTTTTATGACGTTCCTTGGAATAATTTCTCTTGCCGGTATTGTAATTAACAATGCAATTGTATTATTGGACAGGATAAATATTGAGCTAACCAAGTATAACAGAAGCCAGCAGGATGCTGTTATATTGGCGTGCATTCAAAGGTTCAGACCAATTTTGTTAACTACTTTCACTACAACATTCGGCTTAATTCCTCTTTATCTTGGCGGCGGATTAATGTGGGAACCGATGGCTGTTGCAATAATGGCTGGGTTACTATTTGCAACCTTGATTACACTGGTTTTTATACCATCGGTATATAGTTTACTGTTTAAGGTTAGTTATAAAAACTATAAGTTTGATGAAACTTTACTTCAATTAAAGGATAGCAATTAGTGATGAATACAGAAAGATTTCATCGAGATAAAATTACTTGAGAACAAAGACACAAAATTTCCTTAGTTACAAAATATTCAGTAGCATTATTCTACTGTAATTTTTGAGTTCTCTAAAACTACTGGGTAAAAGTATCCGGCACCAAAATCTTTATCTGTTGATAATTGTCCTTCAGCCATAATAACATCACCAACCTTTGCAGTTTCGTTACTTGTAATCAGTAAATCGTAGTCACCTTTGTAATCTGTTCCATCCTGGATGTGTATCCAGTTACGATTCATTATTCCACCATTAAATTTCACAACTTTGCCGCGCACTTTAACAGTTTTATTTTTTAGTGATTCTTTCTCACTAAATATCTGTGAAATGGTTGTTCCATCATCTAATGGCTCAACGGAAATTTCTGTTTCGTTACCTGGTTTTAGATTTGAATGAGCCATTTGCAAAGTTTTTTTATCTGCAACTTTATTCGCATCATTTACAAACAATACTGACTCGAATGTTCTGTCTAATGTCTCGCTTTTAAAGTTTTTCATTTCCATATATTCTGAAAAGAAAATTTGTTCTCCATTTTCAATTTTCATCGTTGGTACGGCTGCCCAGTATACCTGGTCATTTTCCCTAAGCTGCAGATAAGAGTAACTACCTGCATCGATTTTATCAATTACTTCACCAGATCTTGAACTTGATTGTATATCATTAGTTTGAACTTTTTCATTAGAATTAGTTTCATTATTACCACATCCGGCTATAAAAAGAAATATTGGCAATACTAAATAACTTAAGATTTTCATTAATTATCCTTCCAAAATTTTAATTTTTTGATGGTCAAATATAGTTAATAAAATTCAATCTGCTTATTCCATAACATATACCCTTATTAATGATAAACTGTTAAATAGTTGTTGGAAATAAATAATTAATAATATATTTTTACTATACTTATTCAGATTAAATCTAAATAGTAATAATGAATATCTTTATATAACAATATAGAGTAGAATAATGTTACAAAAAAACGTTTTTATAAAACAAGTATTGTTAATTATCTCAATTAGTGTGATTACATTCGCACAAGATTTTGAGTTTTTTGAGCCAAAGGCAACCTTAGCCGGATATGGAGAACTACATTACAACTATGTAAAGCCTGAAAGTGATATTGTTAGAACAACTGACAGCGGAGATAATTGGGAACAAGATCAAAGAGATACAATGACTTTTGCATTTTTTCCGGTATTAAATATTCAGTTCTACAATTCGCATTATGGATATGCATACGGAGGAAGATTTGATATTGCAGGTGTAATTTGGAGAACAACAAATGGTGGAGGTAGTTGGACACCGATTGATACTATATTTGCACCTCCGGATGAAATTTGACAAATGCATTTTTTTGATTCTCTTAACATTATTTGAGTTGGAGGCGATCCGGATCAATTTCGCGTAGGATTCATTAATACAACTAATGCCGGTAACAGTTGGGATTATAACGAAATTGGAATATTGGGAGCTGCTAGAGCTGTTCCATTTAGAAGTAGATCTGAAGGTTGGGCGCCGATTCCACAAGCACATTCCTTGGTTTACACTTTAGATTCTGCAAAAATATAGACGCAAGTATATGCTCCTGATTCCTCGGCAATTTATGATCTTATTTTTCCGGATTCACTTCATGGATTTGCAGTAGGTGAAGAGGGAGCAATATTAAAATATAAACCGCCAGTTGTAGACGATGTTAAAGTTATTGTACGAACTCTACCTGATGGTTATCAACTATACCAGAATTTTCCTAACCCGTTTAATCCAACAACTAAAATAAAATTTTCTATTCCGCCAAACGAAATCAGTGAAACATCAAATATAAAAATGATTGTATTCGATATACTTGGTAACGCGGTATCATCTATATTAGATAAATAGCTGCTTCCGGGAAGTTATGAAATTGAATTTGGAGCTATGATAGGCAACAGGCAATTAGTAAGTGGAATATACTTCTATCAGTTGAGAACCGGTGGATTTAAACAAACAAAAAAGATGATCTTAATGAGATAGCTATCTTGCTATTTTATATGCTCTGACACACTCATTTTACTGAAAATCATAAAAAGCAAATGAAAAATCGACAATTTTTTTAAAATATGCTCCCAGCAGTTGCCATTTAATAAATCAAATTGTATTTTCAACCCACGAATCATTATTTACAGTAAGGAGAGGGCACTAAGAAAAATGATTACACTCTTTAAAAGAAGTTTAAGAGATTCATTCGGTTTGTATTATATGATTGCAGTTGCACTATCAGTATTTTTATTACTTATTGCAATTATATAAGAGATACTTGTTACTTACATAAACTCTTGTTACTAAAATATTACTAATCTGCTCGCAGACCATTCTTTTATAGAACATTTAAGTTCAAATTGTAAAAGTCCATTACAAAGTTATAAGTTTTTCCCCATCATTTTTATAGTGAAGAGCAATACTTATTTACTTCATAAGTATCATAGCTTTTGATTCAGATACATCATTAACTGTCAATCTATAAAAGTAAATACCGCTATTTAAGTTGTTGTTATTTATAAGCTTAGAGGCATTGAACTCAACTTTATAATAACCTATAGATTTAGTTTCACTTAGAAGCACAGCAATTTCATTACCCAAAACATCATATACATTTAAAGAAACAAAACCTGGTTCTGAAATTTGAAATCCGATTATTGTAGATGGATTAAAAGGATTGGGATGATTTTGTTCTAACTCGAATGATAAAGGTATAACCTTAACATCTTCAACATCTACTGTAGAAAAATCAATCGGTGTTGTCCATATCTGATAAGTGCCGCTTGAGTTATCCATCCACACCGGCCAAAGTTTTGAACTAGTTGATGTGATATCGATATTGTCACCTTGATAACCTTGACCCAATCCACCGATTGGTTCCGGCTTATAATTATGATCACTTATCTCAAACTCTGTCCAGCTATCCCCACCATTTGTGGATCGAGCCAGGAAAACGCCGGAAGAATCATTTGTCGTATTTCTATCATCATAAAAAATTACATTAACAGCACCAAACTTATCGATGTGAACAGTGGGGAAGTATTGAGTCTTTCCATTATTTACTGCATCCTGATTTACCCTAATTGCTGAAGACCATGTTTGACCGCTATCAGTAGAGCGGTTTAAAATTATGTCGGGATCGGAGCCGGCGGGTGCAAGATCTTTTTGACCTGTTACTATGTAAATCCATCCCTGGTTTGGTCCGTTTGTTGTATCAACTGCAATGCTTGGCAATCCGTTTACTCTTATATTTCCTTTGTTTGTTAATACCCCGGTAATTCCATTAACGTCAAATGCATTTTCAGTTACGTTCCAATTTGTTCCTCCGTTTGATGACGATGCAAATCCAACCAGAATTTCTTTCGCAGGAAAATCATTAACAACTCCAGCCCAGCATACATAAATTTCGCCATTTGGTCCGATTGTGATGTCGCCGCCAGCACTTCTTGGTGGAGGGTTATTGATTTGCTGTGGCGTACTCCAATTCTGTGTGATATCATCTGTATATGCAAACCAAACTGAGAAAGGATTGGTAAATTGAACCCAAGTCGCATAAGTTCTTCCAAAATAATTGCTTGATTGAAAAACATCAGATGAAATCGTTGCTCTTTCTAAATCTTCAGTGGAAATAGTTCTTTGAAATGACCATGTCTGACCGTTGTCAGTTGAATAGTGGGAATACAATCCAATAAGTGTTCTACCTTTGCGGGTAAGAATGAATGTCCCATTCTTATCTACTGTTATTCCGGGATCACCTCCGTGGAATATGATGGGTTCACCTTTGCAAGTATCACTTCCTTGCCAACTAACGCCGCTATTAGTAGTAACATAAATTCCTTCGCTTATAAAGAAGGGAATGAAGGTTAATGTATTTGCCGATGAGAAAAGTAAATTTTCATCCACAGGACTTTTAACGATGAATACTTCCGATTGATCTATATTACTAGGATAAATTCTATAATTCTCACCAATTATGAGAGAAGATTTATTATTTAAATGGTTTTGAGGAAATACACTCACAGCTATAAAAATCCACAAGAGAGTTATAGGTATATTTTTTAGTAACAGCAGTTTTTTACCTTTTAGTTAGTGCTAAATATATATTATCAACAAAATAAATTATAAACTTTGGATTAAAATGTATAGCCCAAATTAAATGAAGCAAAATAGTTTCTTGGTGCGCCAACCTCATAGAATCTTTTATCTGCCGAATTAGTGTTTGTGAATCCAACATAAACTAAATCGAAGATGTTATTAACACCAGCAGAAACTAATAGGTTAAAGTTGCCGAATTTCATATCGAATCCTAGCACGGAATTTAGCAAATTGTAAGCATCAGTCTTATCAGAATTTGCATCATCAACCCAAAGCCCGCTAATCCCCATATAACTAAATTTTAAGAAACCGCTTACATTTATTGTGAATGGATAAGTGTAAGCAAGCGACATAAAAATATTATGTTCGGGAACGCTTGGAACAATATTACCTGAAAAATCCTCTTCCGATTCCACAAAACCAGTTGAATCGAATTCAATTATCTTTGCGAAATATGAGTCGTAGCTGAAGTTCGAATATGTGTATGAAAAAATAAATTGCAATCCTTCAACAACTTCTAATTGTGTACCTAATTCTAATCCCATCCTGTTGGTTACTGCAGCGTTTCTGAAAAATACATCTCCCAAAACTTCGAATGGAACAATTTCATTATTGATATTAATATTAAAAAAAGTTGCTTCAAACAGAATATTTCTAAAATATAAAGCATCGTACGATATTATATTTCCCTTAATTCCCAATTCAAAGTTTTTTGATTCTTGCGGCTGAAGTTCCGGGTTGTATAGATCAGCGGGATCAAAAGGGTCCAGTTCATTTTTTGCAGGACTATCAAAACTTAATCCGAAAGATGTGTAAACAGCAATGTGCGGAGTTAGCTTATAATTCAAAGCAATTTTTGGAG